>NZ_JANLVV010000260.1:0-30615 GCF_031364185.1 Salinibacterium sp.
GAGTTGCGGTTCCTGATCAGCCGAGCCGTGGTGTGCTACTTTCACCACGTCCACCCGGCCGAGCGGATTGGTGGACAGAAGACGCTGCTGCGCACTCTGGCCCACATCTCCGAGGAACAGTGAGCTGAGGCATCCGGTTCGGCATTCGCCCAGGGGCTCGAACTCGACCACCACGCTTGAGGGATTGCCAATGTCGATTCCTGCGAGTCGCGCCGGTGGCCACAACACATGCCAGCGAAGGTCACCGAGCATGCCGCTCGGCCCCCGGCTCACCTGTTGCACCTCGGCGCCCCCCGCCCTGAGGTCGGCGATCACGCGCTCGTCTGCGTCCTGGCCGGTCGGCCCAACGATGACCTGGTCGACCAGTCCAACGATGGAGTCGACCCCGCCGACATGATCAAGGTGATAGTGCGTGAGCACGAGAAGATCAATGCGATCAATTCCCAGCTCGTCAAGGCAGGCGGTGAGAAGCGCGGGATCCGGTCCCGTGTCGATGAGGGCAACCGCACCGGCGCTGCGCACGACGAAGGCGTCACCCTGCCCCACGTCGCATCCGGCGATCTGCCAGTCGCTCGGCCGCCCCAGCTGTTGAGCAATTCGCCCACCGGCGAGCGCTCCCGAGTAGCACACGAGCGTGAGCGCCAGGGCAACCGCCGCCCAGCGTCGCCAGCGACCCCGCCCCAGGATGGAGACGACAGCAATCGAGCTCGTTGCTGCCAATAGGACCACCCCAGCGAGGCCCTCCGGCCAGGGAAGTTGCGCCCCCGGGGCGCTAGCGAAGAATGTCGCAACCGCCGCGATCCATGCGGAGGGAAGCCAGGCGAGCTGGCTCAGGAGCATTCCCAGCGGAGGAAAGAACCCCAGCGCCACACAGGCGGCAAGCCCGATGACGGTGGCGACGGGCGCGGCCGGCGCGGCCAGCACGTTCGCCACCACTCCGTACACCGGCAGCGAGGCGTTCAGCAGCACAATCACGGGCTGGCACGCCAGCTGGGCGGCAATCGGCACCGCGATGACCAGCGCCAGCCAGCGCGGCAGCCACTGCTCCAGCATTCTCGCCAGCGGGCCGGCGAGCAATAACAGTCCGGCAGTCGCGAGCACCGAGAGCACGAATCCGAAGTTTCGGGCAAGCCACGGGTCGAGAACGACCAACGATAGCGTGGCGAGTGACAGGATCGGCAGCCCGCGTGCCGGTCGACCACCGAACAGCGCGGCCAGCACAATCGCGGCCATGACCGCCGCTCGCACCACGCTCGGCTCTGGCGTCACCACAATGACAAAACCCAGCAGCACTGCCAAGGATGCCGCGATCCGTAGCCACCGAGGCAACCCCAGCGCCGCGCCCGCCAACATCACCAGCCCAATTACGACGGCACAGTTCGCGCCGGAGACAGCAGTGAGGTGGCTCAGGGAGCTCACCTTCATGGCCGCGTCGAGTGAGTCTGAGACGGCGGAGGTGTCACCGATGGCAAGCCCAGCGAGGAGATCACCACCGTCGCCGGGGAGCGACTGCGTCGCCGACAGGAAGGTCGACCGCAACTCGTTGGCCCACTCCAGGTACCACGGCGGCATGCTCACGACCTCGGGGGGCTCGTTCGGGAAGAACACAAACGCCCGGTCGTCTCCCGGCTCGGTGGCGACGATGGTTCCCGCGAGGATGACCCTGGCGCCGATTCCGAGTCGATGCTCGGGTCCGTCCCCGAACACCAGGACCGGCACAGACACCCGCTCAGACTGTGTTGCGACATCGACCGAGTTGAGTTGCATCTCGAACGACCCGCGACCGGGCAGGACCGTCTGGGTGGTCGTCGCGATGGCAGTGACGGTGCGGTGATGGGTCGCGGCCTCCGCCAGGATGTCGGGATGACGCGCCGGAGCCTGCACCGCGACCGATGTACAGCACAGAGCGATAGCCGCGGCAACGATGGCAAATCGGGGTCGCACAACGGCCAGAGCCCCCGCCGCGATCCATGCCACGACCAGGGCCGGGATGGCGGCTTCCTCGACGGCGATAAGGATTGCCGCCGCGATCCACCCGCAGACCGCGGGGATCGCCAGTCGAAGGTCGATGCTCACGAGATCACACCGTCACCAGGTCGCGCAGGCCCTCGAAGGTCTTATCGCCGATTCCTGTGACGCTCATCAGGTCTTCGATGGCGGTGAACCTGCCGTTCGCCTCGCGCCAGGCGATGATGCGTGCCGCCATGGCCGGGCCGACCCTGGGGAGAGTATCGAGCGCCGCCTCATCGGCCGTGTTGATATTGACCTTGCCGTCGACGACGGAACCGGACGTTCCTGCCGCACCCTCGGGAATCTCGCCGATCGTTGGCACCACGATCTGTTCGCCATCCACCACGAATCGTGCAAGATTCAACTGCCGCTGGTCTGCGGTGTCGAGGAAACCCCCCGCGGCCGCCACCGCGTCGATCCCACGATCACCCTCCCCCAGCGTGTACAGGCCGGGATGCTCGACGGCACCCAGGATATGAACGAAGATCTCGGCACCGGATACCACCGCCCCCGGGGTCGATGTCTGGTCGGGAGGTGCCACCTCTGCCACGGAACCGTGCTGCCCCAGCGTCGCCACGAGCACGGCACAGCCAAGCCCCACCAGTACAAGCACGACGACTGCGCCCACTCTGACGCGCAGTCGTGCCCGCCGCGGGTCTGCGAGATCATCCACGCAGGAAAGCTACGCGGCCCACGAGCCCCGGCGGGAGCCCGCCGAGGCTTCGGTGTACTACGCGGGCTTTGTCGCGATGTTGACGAGACGAGGAGCGCGCACAATGACGTTCACGATCTGCCGATCGCCCACCGCGCGCGACACAGAAACGGAGGCACGAGCCAGCGCTTCGAGGTCATCGCTCGAGATCTTCGGTGCAACTTCGATGCGGTCTCGCACCTTGCCATCGACCTGCACGATGGCCGTAACGGACTCTTCGACGAGCAGCGTCGGGTCGGCTTTGCGCCAGCCAGCGAGGGCAACGGTGGGCTGGTACCCGAGGCGCTCCCACATCTCCTCCGCGGTGAATGGGGCAATCAGGCTGAGCGCGATCGTGATGACCTCGACGGCCTCGCGAACCGCGGCATCCCCGCCGCCCGCGCCCGAGTCAATGACTTTGCGGGTGGCGTTGGTGAGTTCCATCACGCGAGCTACCAGGACGTTGAACTTGAGCGACTCGGCGAGGCCCGGTCCGTCGGCCAGGAAGCGATGCGTCTGACGGCGGAGCGTCGCATCCCCCGTCCGCCACTCAATCTCGGGCACACTGGTGACATCGGTGGACAGTCGGAACGCTCGAGCAAGGAACTTCGCCGACGCCGCTGGCGAGACATCCTCCCAATTGATGTTGTCTTCCGGCGGGCCCGCAAACGCCAAACTCAGGCGCAGCGCATCCGCGCCGTGCTTATCAACCTCGGCCGTGAAGGTGGTGCCCTTGCGGCTTCGCTTCGACATCCTCTTGCCCTCGGAGAGCACCATCCCCTGGTTCAGAAGCGCGCTGAACGGCTCGGTGAAGCTCACATATCCCATATCGAAGAGCACTTTGGTGATGAAGCGGGCGTACAGCAGGTGCAGGATGGCGTGCTCGACGCCTCCCACGTACTGGTCGACCGGAGCCCACTTCTCGGCCTCTGCCACATCGAACGCCTGGTCTGGATCGTGCGGCGACAGGAAGCGCAGGAAGTACCAGGAACTGTCGACGAAGGTGTCCATCGTGTCGGCATCACGCTTGGCCGGGCGGCCATCGCGCGGATCGTCAACGGCGATCCAGTCAGCGGCGGCGGCCAGCGGCGACTGGCCTTTCGGCTTCAGGTCGAGCCCGTCGGTCGGCGGCAACACCACGGGAAGCTGTTCGAATGGCACGGCCATGAGTTCACCGTCATCCCCGTGAATGATCGGGATGGGAGTGCCCCAGAAGCGCTGGCGTGAAATGAGCCAGTCTCGCAGCCGATAGGTCTTCGCCGCGCGACCGGTGCCTGCCGCCTCAAGTTGCTCAATGATCTTCTTGATCGCATTATTCTTACTGAGGCCATTCAGGGGCCCAGAGTTGAGCATGCGGCCGTCACCCATGAGCGCCTTGCCGGTGGCGGCCGGGTCGAGCGGCGGGAGGTCATCCGGCAGGATCGCCGCGCCGTTCTCGTCCAGGTCGAGTACGGGGATGGCACCGGTGATCGGCGCATTCACGTCGAGTACCACCCGCACGGGCAGCCCAAACTTTCGCGCGAAATCGAGATCGCGCTGGTCATGTGCTGGCACCGACATGACGGCACCGTGGCCATAGTCGGCGAGCACGTAGTCGGAGGTCCAGATCGGGATGCGCTCGCCCGTCGCCGGGTTGATCGCGTACCGGTCGAGAGGGATTCCGGTCTTCTCGCGGGTCGCGTCCTGACGCTCGATCTCCGTATTCTTCTGGGCCTGCGCGAGGTACTCCCTGAACGTCGCCTGTACCTGCGCGGAGGAACCGGCAGCCAGCTCCGCGGCGAGATCCGAGTCAGGAGCCACCACCATGAACGTCACGCCATAGAGGGTGTCGGGCCGGGTCGTGAAAACGGTGATTTTGGTGTTCAGCGCGGTGGCGCCGGACGCGACGCCCTGAGCCGCGCCCTCGATCTCGAAGTCGACATCCGCGCCGACAGAACGACCAATCCAGTTGCGTTGCATCGACAGCACCTTGGCCGGCCAGGAGCCCTCAAGCTGGTTGAGATCATCGAGCAGTCGGTCGGCGTATTCGGTGATTTTGAAGTACCACTGGGTGAGTTTCTTTTTGACGACCACAGCTCCCGAGCGCTCAGACGTGCCATCCGGCAACACCTGCTCGTTTGCCAGCACGGTCTGGTCTTTCGGATCCCAGTTGACCCAGCTTTCCTTGCGGTAGGCCAAGCCCTTCTCGTAGAGCTTCAGGAACAGCCACTGGTTCCACTTGTAATACTCGGGGTCGCTGGTGTGCAGCACTCGACTCCAGTCAAACGAGATCCCGTATCGTCCGAAGTTCTGCTTTTGCTCTTCGATATTGGCGTAGGTCCAGACGGAGGGGTCGACTCCCCGCTCGATGGCGGCGTTCTCGGCGGGAAGACCAAAGGAGTCCCAGCCGATCGGGTGCAGGACGTTGAATCCACGCTGGCGCCAATAGCGCGCCACAATGTCCCCGAAACCGAAGGCTTCGGCGTGCCCGATGTGAAGTTCGCCGGAGGGGTACGGGAACATGTCCAGGATGTATTTGCGCGGCCTCTTATCGGCCGGGTCATCGGTTGCGAAAGAGTTCATCTGGCGCCAGATGGGCTGCCACTTCCGTTGGATGGCGGCGATATCGTAACCGGCGCCGTCATCACGCTCGTCGCGGGGTGCAGAGTCACTGGGTGCAGAGTCGCTGGGTGCAGAGTCGCTGGGTGCAGTATCGCGGGGCTCATTATCACGGGGCTCATTATCGCGGGGCTCAGTCACTGGGTCTCACTTCATTCGGGGCTGGTGACGATCGCCGTTGATCGCGGGCGGTCGCGACATCACGAACGACCTCGTCAAGGCTACCGGTTGAGTGTGGGGGCGCGTTCAGCGGGTCACGCGAGTGCGCGACTGCCCCGACGCGGCTCGTCGCGTGACCTCCGATGGGGGTGTCACGTCGTGCACGTCGGCCGCCAACCCGTGGGGCCGAGCGAAAACTCGCGGCCGATTCGCATCGAGATCTCCACTTTTGCTGCCTAAATCGCGTTGTACCCAGCAAAAGCGGTGATCTCGACGTGGGTGGGCACCGTTGGCAGGCAGCGGTCAGGCGGAGCCGGCGGGCACGACACCGAGCGCGGCCAGCATCGCCGCGGCCTTCAGCTTCGTCTCGGCCAGCTCCTCCGCCGGAATCGAGAGTGCCGTGATCCCACCGCCAGTGCCGATCGTCGCACCATCCTGGTCAATAATGATTGACCGGATGACCATGGCCAGGTCGAGCGTGCCGTCGAAGCCCAGGTAACCGAAGGCGCCCGAGTAGATCCCACGCGGGCGTCGTTCGAGCCGATCGAGGATGGTCGTGGCCGACATCTTGGGAGCCCCCGTCATCGATCCGGCAGGAAAACAGGCTGCGATGGCGTCCAGCGCCGTCAGGCCCTCGGCCAGCTCACCAATCACGGTGCTCACCAGCTGATGCACCTGCGCATAGCTCTCCACGGCCAGCAGCGTGGTCACCCCCACCGTGCCGGGCCGAGACACCCTGCCGATGTCATTGCGCATCAGATCGACGATCATGACGTTCTCGGCGCGCTCCTTCTCGCTTGCCTCGAGATCTGCACGGAGTTGCCCATCGCCGGCCTCCGTGCTGCCTCGAGGTCGGGTACCCTTGATCGGGCTGGTGGTCATGACTCCCTCAGCAGATACGGCAAGAAATTGTTCGGGGCTCGCGCTCAGTAGCGAGACCGCGCCCGCCCGCACGAGCGCACCATGGTGGGTCGGGCTCGACTCGCGCAGGGCCAGGTAGGTGGCCAGCGGATCCGGGGTGCCGTCGACGCTCACCTCGGTCGTGAGGCACAGCAGGTAGGCGTCACCCTCGGTGATCGCTTGTTGGCAGGCCTCGATCATGGTGAGGTATGACTCATCGGTGTGTGCCCAGGATGCCGCGGGCCGGGCATCCCGCGCCGGCGGGGTGGGCACACGGGGCGGGTGCCCCAGCGCCTGCAGCACCTCAGCGCGCCAGCCGTGCACGTCATCCAGTGACATCACGGTCACCACCCTGGTCGAGTGGTCAAAGGCGAGCGCCCGTTCGATGCGGAGCCAGGCAGCATCGGGGTAGCGCGAGGGTGCCCCGACCGGCGTCGCCATGGTCTCGCCACGCAACTCGTAACCCAGCCAGCCGACCCAGCCGAGGGCGAACCCGGGTGGGGCATCCGATGTATCGAGGTGTTCGGCGGCCAGCTCGGCCCGCAACCAGTCGAGCACCGGCCTGTCGAACGCGGTGACAACGGATGACGCGAGACCGAGGTAGCTCATACCGGTGGTTGCGTCGGGCCCGCTATCGAGCCAAAACGCCGCATCCGCGTCACCACAGAGAGCGAGATACGCGGCCGCAGGATCAACCCAGCGGCCGAGGGGAGCGCACAGGACCCGGGGCATAACCTAAGACTATGAGTGTCGCGTCGATCTTCCGGTGGCATGACGGCAAGCTGGTTCCGCTTGAGTACTGCGATATGACGGATTCGAGCATCACCGCCGCGGATTCCTGGGTCGTGAGTGAGGGGAAGGCTCTGGCGCTGGGTCTTCACCGTGAACGTTTCCTGGGACATACCCAAGGTGCCGAGGCATTCTGGGATGCCGCTATCGCCGTCATTCCCACGACGGGTGACTGGTTTCCCCGGGTAGAGCAGCTCTCCCACGGCCGGCTGGTATTGCGCCTGCGAACCGCTCCCGAGCGGCATCGCGCCGCAGTTCTCGCGACCTGGAACGGCGCAGACCCCCGCACCCGGCCGACCGTTAAAGGGCCGGACCTCGATGCGATGTCGCGCATCCGCAGCGCCGTGCAACCGCAGGGGGCGACCGAGGCGGTGATCCTGTCGGACGATGGGTACGTGGTCGAGGGCGCATATTCGGGGTTGCTCTGGTGGCGCGGCGACATCCTGTGTGGCCCTCCTGCCGAATTTCCGAGAATTGACAGTGTCACCGCGAGGAGCGCTCTGACCCTGGCGGCTGCACTCGGGCTCGACACCCACGAAGAAGCGGTGACTCCGTCGGAACTGGAGGGCACTGAGTTGTGGGCCCTCAGCGCACTGCACGGAATCCGCATTGCCACGGCATGGATCGATGGCCCCGAGCTCGCCGAGAAGCCCGGACGGCTCGGCATTTGGCGGGCACGACTCGACGCTGTGAGAAAGGCGATCTAGGCCATGCTTGATCTCGTCGCGCAGCTCTCCAACCCTCTCGAGTGGTTCGGAGAGTTGCTCAGCGGGGGGCTCGGCTGGATTCTGGCTGTCGTCCAATCGGTCGATCCGGTGTTGCGCACCATCCTGGCTGGCATCGGAATCATGCTCGAGACGTCGATCTTCGTCGGGCTTATCGTGCCGGGTGACACGATCGTGGTTGTTGCGGCCACCGCTGTCAGTAGTCCCACCGAGTACTTCGCCCTGGCGCTGGTCGTCATCGCTGGCGCTCTCGGCGGCGAAAGCATCGGGTTCCTGCTGGGGCGGTTCTTCGGCCCCAGGATCCGCAGTTCACGACTCGGTCGCCGCCTGGGAGAAAAAAGCTGGGTGCGCGCGGAAAACTACATCGACCGACGCGGAGGAATCGCCGTTTTTATCTCGCGATTCCTGCCCGTGCTTCATGCCCTCGTGCCCCTCACCGTCGGCATGAGCACCATGACTTACCGCACCTTCATGGCCTGGACGATTCCCGCATCCACCATCTGGAGTTTCGCCTACGTGTCGGCGGGCACTTTTGCGGCCGGGAGTTTCACCGCGCTGCTCGACAGCCTCCACTCTGCGGGCTACCTCTTCGTTGGCATTGTGGTGGCGTTCGGAATCGTCGCCTTCATGGGCCGAAAACTGCTTGAGCGACACGAGGCCCGCCACATGGATCGGGCCGGCGACGGTGACGCGAACACGATCGACGACGTCAGGCTTTAGACGAAAACGAGGGGGTGGATGCCGCAGCATCCGCCCCCTCGTTCCTCCACTACTTCTTCAGCAGCCCGTTTTCGGTCAGCCACTTCGTGGCGATGTCGGAGGAGGACGACTGGTCTACCGTCGACTCGACGTTCATGGCCACGAGTGCCTCCGGCGTGAGCTTCGCCTGAACCGCGTTGATGACATCGGCGATCGAGTCTGCGATGTCTGCGTTCACCAGGGGCACGACGTTGGAGGCGAGGAAGAGCCCATCGGGGTCTTCCAGGGTCACCAATTTCTTGGTCTGGATACGCGGGTCTGCGCTGTACACATTGGCGATGTTGACGGTGCCGGCAAGCAGGTCCTCCACCGTGGTGTCACCGGTGGCCGAGAAGCCCACAGTGGCGCCGTAGACGGAGAGAAGTCCGGCGGGCCCGTACGGACGCTTCTCGAGTTCTGCAGCACCACCCAGGGTCAGCGGCGTGGTGACGTTTTTGAGGTCGGCGAGACTCTGGAGCTTATTTGCTTTGGCGAATTCGGCGGTGACGTTGTACGAGTCCTGGTCGGTTGCCGATGCCTGGTCAAGCACGGTCAGGCCGTCGGGTAACGCCTTCGCGAGGGCGGCGTACACGTCATCCGAGGTGGTCGCGGTGGTCTTTTCGTCATAGAACTGCAACAGGTTGCCCGTGTATTCGGGGAACAGGTCAATATCGCCATTCTCGAGCGAGGGCAGGTAGGCGTCACGCTGGCCGATGTTGAACTGGCGATCGACGGTGAATCCGGCATCTTCGAGGGCCTGTGCGTAAATCTCGGCGATGATCTCGTTGGAATAGTACGCCTGCGAGCCGATGGTGATCGTCTTGCTGGCGCCCGTACTTCCTGTGCCCGTCTCCGTGCCCAAAGGATCACCTGACGCGCACCCTGACAGGGCCAATGCCACCCCGACCGCGGCTGCACCAATGGCGAGCCGGCCCTTGTTCCTTGCTGTGAACATTTTTTATCCTTTTCCTTCGTGGATGGGGGTTCCCATCACCGCACGGCGTCGGAATGACGGTGTGCGGACGTCCTGGATACGCCCCGCGGTAACACCGCGCGGCACGACAGTGCGCTGCAGCAGCGCGAAGAGCCCGTCAAGGGTGAGGGCGAGGGCGACGATGACGATCGCTGAGCCGAGAATCTGGTCGTAACGGCTGAGCGGGATTCCCTGGATAATGTAAGCGCCGAGCCCGCCGAGGTTCACATACGCCGCGAGAACCACGGTAGCGACGATTTGCAGCGTCCCCGCCCTGATCCCGCCAATCAGCAGTGGAAGACCCAGCGGCATCTCGACCTTAATAAGAATCTGCCATTCCGTCATGCCCACGGCGCGTGCGGCATCGATGACCCGGCGATCGATCGCCTCGAGACCGGCGTAGGCACCGGCGAGAATTGACGGGATTCCCAATAGAACAAAGGCGACGGTGGCGGCCAGGGGCTTCTGCGTGACGCCCATTACGAGCACGAGCAGCAGGATGAGACCGAAGGATGGCACGGCCCGAGCGGCGCCCGAGATGGCGATCGCGGCATCCCTGCCCCTGCCGGTGTGGCCGATGTAATAGCCGAGCGGAATCGCGATGAGGGCGGCAATGACGACCGCGATGAAGGTGTAGTACAGGTGCAGCGCGACGGAGGCCAGCAGCGGGTACGACCCGGTCAGCCTCTCCGGGGAAAAGATCCAGGCGAATGCTTCGGCGAGGAGATTCACTGTCGACCCACCATGGGAACCAGCGGGAGGCGCTCGAGCTTCGGCCTCACGGCTCGACTGGGCGCCCAGGGCATGAGCGCCCGACCCAGCATTGACAGCAGAAGGTCGACGAGGAGCGCGATGACAACCACCATCACCAACCCCGAGAGGATCTCGGGCACGATCTGCCTCTGCAGCCCATTCGTGAACAGGTAACCGAGGCTCTGGACACCAATCAGAATGCCCACGGTGGCCAGGCTGATGGTGCTGACGGCGGTGACCCTGAGCCCCGCGAGGATGACGGGCCCCGCCAGGGGGAACTCGACGGTCCAGAATCGCCGCCACGACCCGTAGCCCATGGCGGTGGCCGCCTGCCGCACCGCGGGATCCACTGACTGCAGTGCGTCGGCTATCGACCTCGCCATAATGGCGACCGCATAGATCGTCAAGGCGATGGTGAGGTTCAGCGGGCTGAGAAAACTGGTTCCGAAAATCGTCGGGAGGATGGGCAGGAGCGCCAGGGAGGGGATCGTGTACAACAGCCCCGCGAGGGTGAGCAGAAGCCCACGTGTCAGCGCGAAGCGGTATGCGAGGTACCCGAGTGGCAGCGCGATCAGAAATCCGATGAAGATCGGGGGGATGCTCAGCCTCAGGTGATCGAGAGTCAGTTGCATAATTAGGTCGAGGTTGTTTACGACCCAGTTCACTGCTCAGGGCCGCCTGTCAGGACGCCCTGCGGCCTGCCCTCACTATCGACCAGAATCGCCCCGTGTTCGGTCTGCTGGATTGTCAGTGACCGTTTGCCCTTTTCGGCACCGATGAAGCTGGCGACGAACTCGTTCGCGGGGTTGGCCATGATGTCGCGAGGGCTACCGATTTGGGCGATCTTTGCGCCATTCTCCAAAATGACCACCTGGTCACCGAGCAGAAACGCCTCGTCGATGTCGTGGGTGACGAACACGACCGTCTTGTCGAGGTCGCGCTGGAGTCGAATGGTTTCCTGCTGCAGTTCGGCCCGCACGATGGGGTCGACCGCCCCGAATGGTTCATCCATCAGCAGGATGTTCGGGTTGGCGGCAAGCCCGCGCGCGACTCCGACACGCTGCTGTTGGCCACCCGAGAGCTGGCTGGGATACCGGTTCGCGACGGACCGGTCGAGGCCGACCGTGTCGAGAAGCTCGAGTCCATCGGCTCGAGCCTTCTTCCGCGGCACGCCATTCAGCACGGGAACCGTCGCGACATTGTCGATGACCTTGAGATGTGGCAGGAGGCCGGAGTTCTGCATCACGTACCCAATGCTGCGCCGAAGTGCGACGGGGTCACGATCGGTGATGCTCTCGCCATCGATCTGGATGTCACCACTCGTCGGATCAACCATCCTGTTGATCATCCGCAGCAACGTGGTCTTGCCGCTACCGGACGAACCGACCAGCACCGTCGTCTTCCGAGAGGGTATGACAAGACTGAAATCGTCGACAGCCACCGTGCCGTCGGGGAAGCGTTTGGACACGCCACGAAACTCGATCATTACTGCGGCTCATTCCTCGTGCGCAAACACGGATCGACACTTGCCAGTGGTTCCAGTTAACAGTAATCAGCACCGCTGTCATATTCGATGCGAGAAACCTGTGAGGCCTTGACAACCCCTCCCATTGCTGTCAGGGCGCGGGGACGATGGGGTCGAATTCCTTTGCGAGCATGCTGAACACCACTTCACGTCCAGCCACCAGAAACGCGTCGTCCCCGTGGGGGTCACGCGCGAAGGCCCTGGTTGCCAAAGAATCCGAGACCTCCATCGCGGTTTCGAAGGTGAACCTGATGTCGGGTCCATCGGCGAAACCGAACCGGGAGATGAGGCCGTCGAGCAGCCGGTCTGAGACGATCGAATTGAACGTGCGTTCCTGGTGCGCAGGTCGAAGGTCGAGCACGTCGCCGACCCGAAGACCGCGGAATCCGGCCTCGGTGCGGTAGGCCTCCACAAAGATCTCGAACGCGGCGCTCAGGGCCGACTGCCAGTCGCCGTGCTTCTCATCCATCATCTCGGTGGTGACCCGCTCGAGAACCCGGTGGAGGTTTCGTGCCGCGAGGGCCTGCAACACCGCGATGCGATCGGGGAAATACCGATACACGGTGCCTATCGATGCGCCGGCGCCCTCCGCGACCATGGCCGTGGTAAGCCGCTCAAAGCCGATCTCGTCGACGACGGCGGCGGCAGCATCCAGCAGCGCCGTCAACCGTGCGGTGCTTCTCGCCTGCACCGGCTCGTTGCGCAGCGCACCCTGTGTGTCACGGGTTTGCTCAACGTCGTGTAATGACACGGTTTCCTCGTCTCTTCGGTCCAAATCATACTGCGCCCCCCGCAGATACTCCCCTTTGGTTTATACATTAACTCGATGCAAACTACGCAATCCACACGCGGCCGGGCTCACGCTGGCAGACTGGACCCATGTGTGGAAGGTTCGTCGTTGCCGGTGCTGCAACCGATCTCGTCGAGATGTTCGACATCGATATCGTCGCCATCGACCTCCCCGGGCCCTCATTCAATGTGGCGCCCACTGACCAGGTGAGCATCATCCTGGACACCATTCCCCGGGACGCCACCGACGATGACGAGCCCGTCCGGCGGTTGGAGTCGGCCCGATGGGGCCTCGTTCCGCCCTGGTCGAAGGATCTGAAATCCGGCGTGACCGCCATCAATGCCCGGATCGAGACCGCGGCCGAAAAGCCCACCTTCGCGTCCGCTGTGAAGAAGCGCAGGGCCATCGTGCCCGCAACCGGCTACTACGAGTGGACCACGATCAACGGCGTCAAGACGCCGCACTTCATCCACATGCCCGAGGGGGAATTGCTGGTCTTTGCGGGCCTCTACGACTGGTGGCGCGACCCCACTCCGGCGCTCGATTCCCCCGCGAAATGGATACTCTCCACCGCAATCCTCACCCGGGGTGCGACCGGTGCGCTCGCCGGAATACATGACAGGATGCCCGTCTTCCTCTCCCCCGGACTCCTCGACGAGTGGCTCGACCCGCACACCGAAGGTTCCCCGGAGTTACTCGAGGAGATTTCCGCCGGTGGCGCCGACGTGGCCGAGTTCATCGAGTTCCACGAGGTCGATCGGGGGGTCGGAAATGTGCGCAATTCCGGGCCATCGCTCGTGAAACCCCTCAATGCTCAGTAGCCAGCTTGCGGAGCACGACCGCCGGCGCGAGCCGGGCCCGCAACCGAGATTAGGCTGGAGTCATGGCATCCGCGGCACCGAATCCAGCTCCGGAGCCCGGCGGACAAATCCTGCACAGGGCCGCCCGCATAGAAGACGCCTTT
The DNA here is from genome assembly GCF_031364185.1 of Salinibacterium sp. Taxonomy (NCBI): domain Bacteria; kingdom Bacillati; phylum Actinomycetota; class Actinomycetes; order Micrococcales; family Microbacteriaceae; genus Salinibacterium; species Salinibacterium sp. Next base: position 13,616 of record NZ_JANLVV010000260.1, read on the forward strand.
CACCGATGGCGGGAACGACGCGGTCGCAAACGTGGGCTGGTCACCACGATCATCCCCTACGCGGGTTACGGCACCTCTGGCTGGACGCGCGTGCTGTGCAGGGTAGTACTGGCCCGGGCGGGAGGCGCCCCCACACAGCGAGCAGAGAATGTTCGCGGTTGGCGTAGTTTTTTCAGCATCCCCGTCGAAGAGGCCACGGTTACCGTCAGTGCGGCGGGCGTGGAGCACTCGGTGTGCCCCACGCGCGGCGGAATCGTTGATGTACGGCTCGACACCAGCCTGGACCTCGGCTGGCAACAGATCACTCTCGGCGCTATCGGCACGGAGTCGGTTACCGCCCCGGTTTTCATTTTCGATCCGAACGTCAGGTTCGGCATCATTTCCGACATCGATGACACCGTCATGGTGACTGCTCTCCCGCGGCCGTTCCTTGCCGCATGGAACACGTTTGTCCTCGATGAGCACGCAAGAACGCCGGTCGCGGGCATGGCCGTTCTCTACGAGAGGCTCACCAGGTCGACGCCGACTCCTCCCGTCATCTATCTTTCGACCGGCGCCTGGAACGTTGCCCAGACCCTGACCCGCTTCCTCGGCAGGAATCTCTATCCCGCCGGTCCCATCCTGCTCACCGACTGGGGGCCCACCCACGATCGCTGGTTCCGCAGCGGCCAGGATCATAAGCGCACCAGCCTGGCTCGGCTCGCCCGTGAATTCCCGAACATGAAGTGGCTGCTCATCGGTGATGACGGCCAGCACGACGAAGAGCTCTACGGGGAGTTCGCCACCGATCATCCCGAGAATGTTGCCGGGGTTGCGATCAGGCAGCTGTCAACTGGGGAAGCGGTGCTTGCCGGGGGTCGCAGCACCACAGCGCGCGAAGCCGCCTCGACCGTGCGGTGGTTTTACGGCCAGAACGGCGCGGAACTCGCGGCCGAATTATCCGCCGCCGGCCTGTTGGCGGATGGACCGGATCGCCCCTAGACCCGGGGTTGACCGAGGTGCTCACGGAAGAATGTGTCGATGCGCGCCCAGGCGTCTGCCGCGGCATCCGGATCAGGCTTCATGTTCATCACCCGCGCGACAGGCCTGAACCAGGCAGGGCCGGCCGCGGCCTCGTTCATGAACGCATGCCCTGCGTTCGGATACTCCTTGAGGTCGTGGATGACGCGGTGACGGGTGAGCGACTGCTCGAGGGTTGCGACAGCGCCCTTCAGTGACCCGTCTCGGAGCCCATAGCTGCCGATCACCGGGCAGGCCCCGGCGAGAACGTCATCGGGGTTGGTCGGCAGCATGCCGTAATTCGACGCGGCGGCATCGAACCCCGACGATGACGCGGTCATCAGGGCGAATCCGCCGCCCATGCAAAACCCGATGACCCCGACGGCTCCGGTCGCATCGGGGCGGTCTACCAGAAATTGCCGCGCGGCATCGATGTCGAGAAACGCACGCCCGGTGCCGCTGCGCATGGCCTTCATGGTGCTCACCAGGCACTTGCGCATCCCGCCGCTGCTGTAGAGATCAGGCATCAGCGCGAGGTACCCCAGCGACGCAAGGTGCGCAACCTGCTTTAGCATCTCGCCCTCAATGCCGAACACCTCATGCACCACCACGACCGCAGGCCAGGGACCGTTCCCGGCCGGCACCCCGAGGAGCCCCTTCAGAACCGGGCTCGCGCCCTTCGGGGTGGTGTGGATGACAATGTCGATGAGGGTCGCTGACTCTGTGGGCATGGCACAGTCAAGCATCCGGGGTTGATGACGCGCTACGGCATTTCGTGCGGGTGCGAGTATTGCAGTGTGCCCCTGCCTATCGAGGACTACGCCATGATTGGCGATACCCACACCGCGGCCCTGGTCGGGCGCGACGGCAGCATCGACTGGCTGTGCGTGCCACGATTCGACTCCGCGTCGGTTTTTGGCGCCCTCCTCGGCGACGAGAACCACGGGCGGTGGCTGCTGGCACCGCAGGCGTCGCTTCATCGGCAGCCCGGCGTGTCGACGACGCGGAGCTATATCGACGACACCTTCACGCTCATCACCCACTGGATCACCCCGACCGGCGAGGTCGAGGTCACCGACTTCATGCCCTTTGGCAACCGCAGGGCAGACATCGTGAGGCGTGTTCGGGGCGTGAGTGGATCGGTCATCATGCACGTGGATCTCCGGATCAGGTTCGACTACGCCAACGCCATACCCTGGATTCGCCAGGTGCCGCACAACGGCCACCACGAGTTGCTGGCCGTCGCGGGGCCCGATGCAATAGTGGTGCGCGGCCCGAGGCTGCACGCCGAAGACCATAACCACTCCACGGACTTTGTGGTGACGGCCGGCGACACCGTCGACCTGACGCTGACCTGGTACCCCTCGCACCGCGAGCCGCCTCCCGCTATCAGGGTCACCAAACGACTGAGGGAGACGACAAAGTGGTGGCAGCGCTGGGCAGCGGCCTGTGCCGCTCCGGCCGAATACCACGATGCCGTTCATCGATCACTTCTCGTGCTGCGCGCTCTCACCCACGAAGACACCGGCGGCATCGTCGCCGCCGCAACCACAAGCCTGCCCGAGAGCTTCGGCGGCTCTCGCAACTGGGACTACCGCTATGTGTGGCTGCGCGATGCATCCCTCACCCTGCATGTGCTTCTCAGCCATGGCTTTACCGAAGAGGCCGACTCGTGGCGCAACTGGCTACTTCGTGCCATCGCGGGCGACCCGGCCGATGTGCAGATCATGTACGGGCTCGCCGGGGAGCGAAGGCTGGTCGAGTGGGAGGTACCCAGCCTCCCGGGCTACCAGGGAGCGTCACCGGTGCGAGTGGGCAATGCCGCGTTCACCCAGTTCCAGGGTGACGTCTTCGGCGAGGTGATGATCGCGCTCCAGGCGGCCCGCAGGCTCGGAACTGACGAGCCCGACTTCTCCTGGCCAGTGCAGCGAGCCCTCATGAGCTTCGTCGAGGAAAACTGGGAACGACCAGACCAGGGCATCTGGGAGATCCGCGGGCCGGAACGCCACTTCACGCATTCACGAGTGATGCTGTGGGCGGCAGTGGACTGTGCCATCTCTGCGGTCAACGACTTCGCACTCGACGGGCCCGTGGCCCGGTGGATGACGCTTCGCGACGCGCTGAGGGACGAGATCGAGGGCAAAGGGTTCGATAAGAAACGCAACACGTATACCCAGTATTACGGCAGTTCGGGGGTGGATGCCTCGCTGCTACAGCTCGCCCAGGTCGGGTACATCGCCGCAGACGACCCGCGCATGCTCGGCACCGTGGCCGCGATCGAGTCAGAATTGCTCCGGGACGGGCTGCTGCTGAGGTATCGCAGCGAATCGGGTGTCGACGGCCTCCCCGCAGGGGAAAATCCGTTCCTGGCGTGCTCGTTTTGGCTAGTCGAGCAATACGCGCGCTCCCACCGACTCGCCGACGCCAGGAAGCTCATGGATCGGCTCGTGGGATTCTCCAACGATGTCGGCCTGCTCAGTGAGGAATACGACGTCGGCAACTCCCGCCAGGCGGGGAACACCCCGCAGGCCCTGACCCACCTCACGCTGGTGCGTGCCGCCGATGCGGTCGCCGCGGCGGCAGCGGCGGCGACTCCCCGAAAACCGAGCTTGACGCTGCGGGACCGCGCTGATACTTTTTGATCGCTGACCGATTTGTCCTCCAAACGGGGGACGTCGGAAATTCAGGACCGTACCCGGCGATTCTGGTTCCTACCCCCGAAAGGAACACCAGCACATGTTCACCATGGACACGGCCGCGCCCGCGGCCGTAGCAGCGAGCGGCATTCTCTTTGCCGTCACCATCGCCGCTGCCGCGACCGCCCTCGTGGCGCTCGGCTCGGTCGTGTGGTCGTTGCAGCGCAGCGCGAGACTGGACCGGCTCACGGCCGGCATCAGTGCAGCAATCGCGCTCGTGATCCTCGTCGGCGCCTCAGTGATTGGTGGTTCGCTTACCCGGCCGCCAGCGGCGCTCGCCGACGAGGATCGCGCGCCGCGCTCGGTGTCACGCGCTCCCATCGAGCTGAAGCTCGGCAATATAAAGGTCGGCAACACGAACCTCGGCGAAGTGAAACTCAGCGGACTGCAACTTCCAACGCTGTAGATTCACGCCCGAACCCATCGCTGCGCGCAAGCGCGACGAAGATGACGCATGCAGTTGGCCAACACCCTCGGTACCGACCGTTATGCCCCTTACGCCCTCGTCGATGACTCCGCGAGCCTTGGGCTCACGAGCACGGTCGTGATGAATAGCCTCGGCAGCGCGGTCGCGCGTCACCTCCCGCGACGTGATAGCGCTCGCGCGACTCTGTTCCTGCATGGCGCGGCCGCATCATGGACCACGTGGACGCCCGTGCTTCGTGCCGCACGCGAATCGGGGTCAGACATCCCCCATCCTGTGCTGTTCGACCTGCCGGGCTGGGGCGCGGCCCGGCTGGATGAGGCGGCGGATGCCACGACCATCGACATCGTCTGCGAGCTCGTGCGTCAGTCCGCTCTCGAGCTCGGCTATACGCAGTGGGATCTCGTCGGGCATTCCATGGGCGGATTCATTGCGATGCACATGGCGGCACGCTGGCCCGAGAACGTGCGGTCGGTGGTGACCGTCTCGGGAACGACCTGGTCTGTGGTCGACAGTGTCAGGCATCCGGTCATTAGCTTCGGCACTCTCCCGGCATTTGTGATGCTGTGGCGGGTGATGGGCGTGCTGGCGGCGCTCGGCGTCGTCGGGCGGGCGCTGGTGCGAGCACTGGATGCGTGCCGGCTGCTGCGCCTCGCGGTTGTCCCACTCTTCCGCCACCCGTTCAGGGTCGCGGAGTCGGTGATCGATGCGTTGTCTCACGAAGTACGCGCGCGCTCCTTCGTCTCCGCGGCCGAGATCACCCGTGGCTACGACCCGAGCGTGACCTGGGCGGCAATCCAGTGCCCGATCATCGCGGTCAAGGGTGACCGCGACGTGTTCGTGCGCAACTCGGACCTCATCAGCCTGTCGCGACTCCTGCCGCATGCCCGAACGGCAATCATCCCGGACTGCGGGCACTTCGCCAATATCGAGAGACCTCACGCCGTAGTGCAGGCGATGATGACTAGTCGATGACCGCCAGGCATTCCTCGAAGCAATGCACGAATCTGCCCGTGTCACCCGACACGGTGCGACGCAACACCAGCACCTTCCTGGCGGCATCGTCGATGGTTGCCATCGGGATGGTGCCATCATCCACCGCAGCATGCACCGAACCGATCAGCGCCGGGATGTCGACCTGCTGCGCAGAGAGCAACATCGTGTTGCCAGCGACAATCGCCTGCACGGCGTTTCGCACCGGGTCGGCATACTCCGCGCGCCCGGAGTCTTCGAGCATGTTCATGTCATCGGTGATGATGATTCCCTCGAAGTCGAGTTCGTCGCGAAGAATGCTGTGCCAGCGCGCCGACAGGGTTGCCGGAACGGGATCGACTGCGTCGAACTGCAGGTGCCCGAACATCACCAGCTCCGCGCCGGCGGCGATTCCTGCGGCGAACGGCGGTGCGTGCTCGGTGCGCCAGTGCCGCAGCGACAGCTGGCTCTGCGGAATCTCCGCCGCCGCGTCGGCTGGAAGGACACGCAGCTCGAGTGCGGATGGCTCCTCGTCAGTGGAAATTCGGCGCACGATCCCGCCCTCCTGGTCGGTGGCGACCAGCGCGGGCAGTCCGGAATCACCCGCGATCACCGCAGTCATCGCGGCGAGCTCCTCCGTGCTGCCCGGAATGTTGTCGCCCATCAGGATCAGCCCGCCGAGGCCGTTCGAGGCCCCGTAATCGGCGAGAGTTGCCGCATCCCGTCCGGGAAGATGCGCCATCAGCATCCAGAGATCTTCTCGTCGAGAGTCATCACTCCGAGTCGGTCATCGACATACTGCTGCACCGGGTCAACGGGAGGCGGCAGAGACCGAGGAGACGGCCCTGGGATCGGCTCCGGAGGTGCCACGCAGCCCGCGAGGGGCGTAACCAGCAGCAGGGCCGCCAGGGTGCACGCCACACGCCGTCGCGGGGCCAGCATGGGCGGAGTCAGCCTGAGGCGTGCACGATGCGGGGGGTGAGCCAGCTCAGCGAGGCGAACTGCTCGGGGGTGAGGCCGAAATGTTCCGTCGCGTGGGCGATGACGGCGCGCAGTTCGGGCTGCGCCGCACCCTCCCGAACGATGATGTCGACCCCGGCGGGCGTTCCCAACGATTTGGTGAAATGGATGACCGCAATGGTGCCGTCATCGCTCACGCCGGCGACTCGCCACCGGCTCGTGACCAGCCTCAATACGCCCGTACCGCGCCACACGAACTCATCGCGCTGGAAGGTGTCCCGGCCGAGAAGGTGTCTCTTCTCGCTCCCACGCTTCCCCCGGCTGGCGATATAGGAGACGTCATCGGTGAGTACCAGCGGATTTCTGGAGACGAGTGTGTAGTCGAAGCGCGGCTCGCGTCGACGCCCCGACAGCCACATCGGGAAGTTGGTGGCGGCCACAATCCAGGTTCCGGGGAGCAGGTCGATCATGGCCTGTTCGTCGAGGGGCGCGCGCATTCCACCAAACTACTCTCGATACTGACGCATGCTCGCACCCACGGCGCATACGATGACAGGATGCTTCGCACCGCAGCCGCGCTGGCGCGGTCAACGCATCCGGGCCCCACTCTCGCGGTGACCGCCATCACCGTAATTCTGGGCATGGGGATCGGGCTGGCGCCCTGGCAACTCGTGCTTCTCGGCCTCGCATTCCTGAGCGGGCAGGCGTCGGTCGGGCTGTCCAATGATTGGATCGACGCCGACCGTGATCGTGCCGTCGGCCGCACTGATAAGCCCGTCGCCTCCGGTGTGGTTTCCGTCCCCATCGCCCGAAACACCGCGGTGACCCTGGCCGTGATCGCGGTCGGGCTCACCACACCGCTGGGGTGGGCGGCGACGGCAGCGCACACCGTGTTCATCGCCTCGGCCTGGGCCTACAACGCTGGTCTCAAGTCAACAGTGTTTTCGGTCGTGCCCTATGTGGTGAGCTTTGGACTGCTGCCGCTCATCGTCAGCCTGGCGCGAGTCCCCCCCGCGCTCGCATCGCCCTGGGTGATGCTCGCCGGTGCCATGCTGGGCATCTCCGCGCACTTTGCGAACGTACTGCCCGACCTTGATGACGACCGGGCCACGGGCGTGCGCGGGCTGCCCCATCGCACCGGCCTGCGCCGGAGCGGCCTCGTGATCGCGGGGGCGCTCGCCGTGGCATCCACCAGCATCGTGCTGGGCCCCGGGCCCCCACCCTCGTACCAGTACGCCGGGCTGATTCTGAGTGTTGCCCTCGCCGCACTGTGCGCGGTGTTGGTGCTGCTGGCGCGACACTCGCGCCTCATCTTTCGACTGATCATCGTTGGCGCGCTGGTCGACGTGCTTCTGCTTGCGCTGTCGGGCCAGCGGCTGCTCGCGTAGGTTCTAGGCCTGGGTATCGCGCTGCGAGGTCAGTTCGCTGTCGGCGACAGTGTTGTTGCGAATGCCGATGAACGACACGATTCCCCCGGCGAACAGCAGCACCGCCGTAACCAGCAGCACCCGATGATAGCTTTCAACGTCAAGCTGGCCCGCCACGATCACGCCGATCATGGCGACGGCCACCAGGCCAGCGACCCTGGCGACGGCATTATTTGTCGCCGAGCCGATGCCGGCCTGCTGCGGCGGAATGGAACCCAGGATGGCCGAGGTAAGCGGCGCGACCGTGATCGAGATGCCCAGTGCGAACACCAGGACGCCCGGCAGCACGTTCCACCAGTAGTCAACCTTCTCGCCCATCGTCAGGAAGAGCAGGTAGCCCACCCCGGCAATGATCGGCCCCGCTGTCATGAACAGTCGTGGGCCAAATCTGCCGCTGAGCGTTCCGAACAGCCCAGACAGGAATACATTGCCCAGCGACACCGGCAGGAAGGCGAGGGCCGCAATCGTCGCGGGGTAGCCCGCGACCTGCTGGAGGAAGATCACCACGATGAACCCGCCGATGGAGAGCGCGGCATAGATGAAGAGCGTGGCGATGTTGCCCCACGCGAAATTGCGGTTGCGGAATATGCCGAGCGGCAGCATGGGTGCGGCGACCCGAGATTCCCACCAGATGAACGCCGCGAACGAAAGCAGGCCGAGGCCGAACGGCAGGAAGATACGGGGATCCCCCCAGCCCAGGTTTCCCTGCTCAATCAGCGCAAACACCGGTCCGCCCAGCCCGAGCACGCCCAGGATCGCCCCGGTGACGTCGAGCCTGACGCCGTCGGCTCGCACATCTTTATGCTTCACCATCGCCAGCAGCACGACCGTCACGATGATGGGCAGGATGTTGATCGCGAACACGAGCCGCCACGACAGGTAGTCGACGAACAGTCCACCGATCAGTGGCCCGGCGAGGAATGATGCGCTGGTCCATGCCGTCCAGGTTCCGATCGCCTTCGACTGGGCGGCACCCCGAAAGGTCGAGATGATCAGGGCAAGAGAGCTGGGAACCAGTAGCGCCCCGGCGACGCCCTGCACACCCCGAAGCACAATGAGCAGTTCTGCGGTCGGGGCAAGGGCGATCAGCACAGACGAGACACCGAAACCGATAAGGCCGGTTCTCAGAATGACCACGCGACCGAAGACGTCCGACAGTGAACCAGCCAGCAGGATGAGGGAACCGAGCGTGATCAGGTAGGCATCCACCACCCACTGCTGCACACTCAGCCCGCCGCCGAGTTCTGCACTGATCTTCGGAAGCGCGACAGTGATCACCGATCCGTCAAGAAACGCAACGAACGACGCGAGGATGGCGATAAGCAGGATGAGCCGCTGCTCGCGAGGCATCTTCGGGCGGGGGGAAGTTGACGAGGTCACGGGGTTATTCAACACCCGACCCGACCGATCTTCCGGCATCTGGCGCGGCGCTGTCAGGACTGTGGGTGTCGACGCGCCGGTGCACGGACGGGCACAATGGGGACGTGAGCATCGGAACAAACTGGGCCGGGTACCACGAGTATCGCGCGTCAACCCTGCACCGGCCCGCCTCCGTTGACGAGCTTCAGGATGTCGTCTCCAGGGCGCCGAAGATTCGGGCACTGGGCAGCAGGCACTCGTTCAACGACCTCGCCGACTCGGCAGAACTCGTCTCGCTCGAGGGCCTGGACCCGGCGATCGTCATCGACGACGAGACCGACACCGTCTCGTTCTCCGCCGGCCTGCGGTACGGCGAACTCGGAGTGGTGCTGGAGGAGGCGGGTTGGGCGCTGCGCAACCTCGCGTCCCTGCCCCACATCTCCGTCGCTGGCGCGGTCGCGACCGGCACGCACGGCTCCGGAGTGGCCAACGGAACGCTGTCCCGGGCCGTCTCGGGTCTCGAACTGGTGATGGCATCCGGTGAACTGCGCAGCATTGGACCGGTGGATGCCGAGTTCGATGGCGCCGTCGTCTCGCTCGGAGCGCTCGGCATCGTGTCGAGAATCACGCTCGATATCGAGCCGACCTTCGACGTCAGGCAGGACGTCTACTCGGGGCTCAGCTGGAGCTCGCTGCTGGACAATTACGAGTCGATTGTCTCCCGCGCCTACAGCACCAGCATCTTCACACACTGGCTGGGCGACACCGTCGGCGACGTCTGGCTGAAGTCGCGCATGGGCGACAGAAAACCACCGCAGGAACTCTTCGGGGCACTCCTTGCGGCCGCCGAACGACACCCGCTGCCCGATGCGCCTACCAGCAGCACCACGACGCAGGGCGGCATCCCAGGGCCGTGGATCGACAGGCTTCCGCACTTCAGAATGGGATTCACTCCCAGCAACGGCAACGAGCTGCAGACCGAATATATCGTGCCGAGGGAGCATGCGATCACCGCGATCCGGGCAATCCGGGCGCTCCGCGAGCGCATCGCGCCACACCTGTTCATTTCAGAACTGCGGACGATGGCGGCAGACTCGCTGTGGCTGAGCGGAGCATACGAGACCGATGCGGTGGGCATCCACTTCACCTGGAAGTTCGAGCCGGATGCCGTACTGGCGCTGCTGCCGATCATCGAGGAGGCGCTGGCTCCGTTCAACGCACGGCCGCACTGGGGGAAACTGTTCCACTCGGTTCGTCGGGAGCTCTACCCGAGGCTCGGCGACTTCGTCAGTCTCGCCGAGGAGTTCGACCCGAGCGGCAAATTCCGTAACGACTACCTGGAGCGAAACGTCTTCTAGACCATTCCCACGGCGGTGAGGCGCACCACCGCGATGCCCTGCTCGGCGGATTCGGCCAGGTCAATGGTCGCGCTGATGCCCCAGTCGTGATCGCCGGCGGGGTCATCGAAGATCTGACGGACCGTCCACTGCCGCGGGTTCTCCGTGATCATGATCATGGCAGGGCCCCGCGCGTCGCCACCGGTGCCGAGCGTGTCGTGCTCGTCGAAGTACGCATCCATCGCTTCAGCCCAGGCGTCGGCGGTGAACCCGGATGCCGCATCCAATTCTCCGAGCGCCTCCCAGTTCTCGAGCGCCGCCAGCTGCACCCTGCGGAACATCTCATTGCGCACGAGCACCCTGAACGCCCTGGGGTTCGCGAGGACGCTGGGCGCACGTGGTGGAACTACGGGACCGGTCGGATCCGCAGTGGGATTGATCATGGCCTCCCACTCGTCGAGCAGGCTCGAGTCGACCTGGCGCACGAGCTCGCCGAGCCACTCGATGACGTCGAGCAGCTCTTCGGTCTTGGCGTCATCAGGAATCGTCTGTCGGGCGGCGCGGTAGGCGTCGGACAGATAGCGCAGCACGAGCCCCTCCCGCGGGGCCAGTCCGTAGAAGCCGGTGAAATCGGCGAACGTCATCGCGCGCTCGTACATGTCACGCACGACACTCTTGGGGCTGAGCGCGAAGTCACCGATCCACGGCTGCGTCGCGGAATACTGCTCGAACGCGGCATTCAGCAGCTCCTCCTGGGGCTTAGGCCAGGTGACCTGCTCCAGCAACTCCATCCGCTGGTCATACTCGATGCCCTCGGCCTTCATCGCGGCCACGGCCTCACCTCTGGCCATGAACTGCTGCTGCTGGAGCACCGGTCGGGGGTCGTCGAGGGTCGACTCGAGGATCGAGATCATGTCGAGAGGATAGGTCGGCGACTCAGGGTCGAGCAGCTCGAACACCGCGAGGGCGAACGGCGAGAGCGGTTGGTTGAGCGCGAAATTGGGCTGTAGGTCGACGGTCAGCCTGATCTCGATGTTCTCGTCGAGGGTTTCGACGAGTTCCCCGTCGTACATCGCCATGACGGGCACGGTCACCTGCTCGACCACACCGGCCGCGCGCAGGGTCCGGTAGATCGCGAGCGCCTGCCGGGCGAGCGCGAGTTTCCCGTTCCAGGTTTCGTGGCTGTCGAAAATCAGGTCGCGCATGGTCGCGAACGCATCGCCACCCCGGGCGATCACATTCAGGATCATCGAGTGGCTGACCTTCATGTGGCTGGTCAGCAGTTCGGGTTCGGCCGCGATCAGCCTCTCGAAACTGGGCTGGCCCCATGACACGAAACCGTCCGGCGCTCTCTTGCGCACGATCTTTCGCACCTTCTTGGGGTCGTCCCCGGCCTTCGCCACGAGGCGTGCGTTCTCGGCCTCATGGTCGGGCGCTTCGGCGACCACGGTCCCCGCCGTGTCGTACCCCGCGCGACCAGCCCGGCCCGCGATCTGGTGGAATTCGCGAGCGCTCAGCTGGCGCATCCGGGTGCCATCGTATTTGGTGAGGGCGGTGAGCAACACCGTGCGGATCGGCACGTTGATGCCCACCCCGAGCGTGTCGGTGCCGCAGATCACTCGTAGCAATCCGTGCTGGGCGAGCTGCTCGACGAGCCTGCGGTACTTGGGCAGCATGCCGGCGTGGTGAACGCCGATTCCGGATCGGATCAGGCGGCTCAGGGTCTGCCCGAACCGAGTCGTGAACCGGAAGCCCCCGATCACTTCAGCGATCTCGTCGCGCTGTTCGCGGCTGATGACCTTGATGCTCGTCATCGCCTGCGCGCGCTCGAGCGCCGCGGCCTGCGAAAAGTGCACGATGTAGATCGGTGACTGGCCGGTCTGCAGCAATTCCTCCGCGGTCTCGTGAACCGGGGTCATGACGTAGGAGTAGTGCAGCGGCACCGGGCGGTCGACGCCGGTAATGAGCGCGGTCTCGCGGCCGGTGCGCCGCGAGAGGTCATCGGCAATCGGTTTCATATCGCCGAGGGTGGCCGACATCAGGATGAACTGCACGCGCGGCAGCGTCAGTAGCGGCACCTGCCAGGCCCAGCCGCGATCCGGGTCGGCGTAGAAGTGAAACTCATCCATCACCACCTGGTCGACCTCGGCATCGGCACCCCGCCGCAGGGCGATGTTGGCCAAAATCTCGGCAGTGCAGCAGATGATCGGAGCGTCGGCGTTGACGCTCGAGTCGCCGGTCACCATGCCGACGTTCTCCGCGCCGAAGATATCGACCAGCGCGAAGAACTTCTCACTCACGAGCGCCTTAATCGGTGCGGTGTAGAAGGTGCGCCTGCCCTGGGCAAGAGCAGTGAAGTGGGCGGCGATGGCGACGAGGGATTTGCCCGTTCCGGTCGGGGTGCTCAGGATGACGTTTGCGCCCGACACGATCTCGATGAGAGCTTCGTCCTGCGCGGGGTACAGCGGTAGTCCGCGAGACTCGGCCCATCCGGCGAAAGCCGTGTAGGCGGCATCCGGATCAAAAGGGCTCGGCGCGAGGTCGAGGAGGGCGGCCATCCCTCAACCGTAACTTGCGCGGGATCGCGCGGGTGCCATGTCCGAAATGACGGAGATCGGACCGGTTGGACGTGCAGCTGCGCCGAGTTGATGGCAATCGTGCGGCAGTTCTCCGTCATTTCGGACGGCGGGTCGGCGCAGTGGGCTACGTATGGCACTGTGCCATACGTGCCTTAGACCTCGGGTCAGGCCTCCCGGCCTGCGGAGCGGCGGCCGGGGCGGCGGGATGACGGCCCTAGCCGGTGTGCTCCGCGGCGACCCTCGCGTAGACGGTCTCGACGTACGCCCAGAACCCGTTCACATCGAGGCGCGTGGCGACCATGGCATTCGGTGAGGGCGCGTCGAAGTCGACCACGGTCATCCCCGAGGTGAATTCCCCCGTCGTCTCAATGTCGACCCTCGCTGGGCGCGTCTCAAACAGATCTGGGCGGGCCACATAGGCCACGGCACAGACGTCGTGCACGGCCTGGCCGTCCCAGTCCGGAACGTTCGGATTGAAGTAGAAGGTCGCCAACGGCACGATCAGGTCGTCGGCGAGTGCCCCGAGCGTGCTGAGGCGGTCGACGACGATCGAGTTGGCCTGCGCCTGCAACGTCAGGTCGAGGCCGATCATGGTCACCTGCCAGTCGGCGTCGAACACGATGCGAGCAGCCTCGGGGTCTGCCCACATGTTGAACTCGGCGGCAACGGTCGCGTTGCCCCTCGTGAACGAGCCGCCCATGATCGTGAACGAGGCCGCCCAGCGGGCGATCGCGGGTTCCTTCTCGAGAGCGAGCGCGATATTCGTCAGCGGCCCGGTAGCGACCAGGTGAACTGCGCCGGGCGTCGCGCGCAGTGTGTCGATGATGAAATCGACGGCGTGGATGCCCGTGACCGCCAGTGTCGCTTCAGGCAGGGTCACGCTGCCGAGGCCGCCAGCCCCGTGCACATGCGCGGCGTCGCGGAACTGCCTCGTGAGTGGGCCAGCCGCGCCTGCCGAGACGGGAACCTTCGGAAACTTCAGGTATTCGCGCAACCGCAGCGCATTTCGCGTGGTGTTCTGCAGCGTGACGTTGCCGCCGACCGTGGTCACGCCGATAACTTCGAGATCAGGGTCGCCATGGGCGAGCAGCAGCGCGAGGGCGTCATCCAGCCCGGGATCACAGTCGAGGAGCAGCCTAAACGGCATGGTGAAAGCTACCTCCCGGCTTTCCGGATGCCGGCGGCGCGGCGCACCGCGATCCACAGCTCACCGAAGGCGTGAGCCGCCTCCGTGCTCGGCGCGAACGTCGACACCGGGCCGCGCTCCGACCCCATCCGCTCAATGACGACCGTCGATGGCACGATGACGTCGATCACGTCACGGTTGTCGTGTGACAGGGATTGCACCGCCAGCCGATGGGCTGACTTGCGGCGATCGACCATGGACAGGAACGCGAGCACCGGGGTCTTCTTCGCCGTGGTGACGACGATCTGCCTGACCTGATCGAGCGAGCGCAGCGCCAGCGGGGACGGCACCAGCGGGAGCACCACGACATCAGCCACGTGAATAGCATTCTCGGCGACCAGGGATGCGCCGGGTGGGCAATCCAGGATCACCACGTCGTAGTCCCTTTTCACTGCGTCAAGCACCTTCGCGATGCGATGTGTGGAGTTCTTCACGCCATCGAACACGAGCTCAAGTTCGCGATAGCTGTCGTCCGCCGGCATCACATCCAGACCCGCAAACGCCGTCGACTTCACCACGCTGCCCGCAGTTGTTTTGCCGCTGATGAGGGCGTCGATGCCACCCTTGAGCTTCGGCTTGACGTTCAACAGGTAGGTCGCCGCGCCCTGCGGATCGAGGTCCCACACCAGCACCCGCAGGTCGCGCGCCGCCTCCCAGGCCAGGTTCACTGCGGCAGTGGTCTTACCCACACCGCCCTTGGTGCTGTACACGGCAACAACCTTCATGCCCCTCACTTTAGGCGGCCGAGGGTCAGGCTCGCCCGGGCTGGGCCGTAGAATTTCGTGTGACCTTCGAGCAGCCCACCGCGAGCGGGATCGACCCCGACGATCTCGAGACAACCCTCCGGGTGCTTGCCAGCATGGCCGAGGTCGACGAGGAGCATCCGGATTTCGTGTCGGTGCGCCAGGCGACCGCCAAGATGTTCAAGGCGGTCAAGAAAGAGCGTCGACTTGAAAAGCGTGCCGTCATTGCCGACGCCGACCGCAGCGTGATCGCCGCCACTGCCACCGGGGCGCCCGATCGCATCGACGACGAAACCCGTGGCATCCCGATCAGCACCACGACAAAAGCCTCCACCGCTGGCACGCTCATCAGGGCACGCGCCTGCTACATCTGCAAAAAGCCCTACACCGTCGTCGATGCGTTTTACCACCAGCTGTGCCCCGAGTGTGCCGTGCAGAGCCACGCCAAACGAGACGCCCACACCGACCTTATCGGCAGACGCGCGCTACTCACCGGCGGTCGCGCGAAGATCGGAATGTACATCGCCCTGCGGTTGCTAAGGGATGGCGCACACACCACCATCACCACCCGGTTTCCCCGCGACGCCGTGCGCCGCTTCACCAGCCTGCCGGACTCGCCGCAGTGGATCGACCGGCTCAAGGTCGTCGGAATAGACCTGCGCGACCCCGCCCAGGTCATCGGCCTCGCCGAGGATGTCGCAGCCTCGGGCCCCCTCGACATCCTCATCAATAACGCGACGCAGACCGTGCGCCGCTCCCCCGGTGCTTATCAGCCGCTGGTGGATGCCGAACTCGCGCCGCTACCGGATGGCACGCTACCCGAGCTGGTCACCTTCGGTCACACCAATGATCCACACCCGCACGCGCTCGCGCGCTCTGTCACCGCCCACCCGATCCTTAGCTCCGCGGCCGCCAGGGCCGACGAGCTGACCGAACAGGCCATGGCCCCGGGCTCAAGCTCGCTCGAGCGACTCGCGGCCGGGACGGCGATTGACGCGGGCGGGCTGCTTCCGGACCTCCACGGGGTCAATTCATGGACACAGCATGTCAACGAGGTCGACCCACTCGAGATGCTTGAGGTGCAGCTGGCGAACACGACGGCGCCGTTCATCCTGATCTCGAAGCTGCGACCGTCGATGGCGTCAAGCTCTGCGCGCCGCACCTACGTGGTCAATGTCAGCGCCATGGAGGGTGTGTTCGGTCGCGGATATAAGGGGCCAGGTCACCCCCACACGAACATGGCGAAAGCCGCCGTGAACATGCTCACCCGCACGAGCGCCCGCGAGATGTTCGAGACGGACGGCATCCTGATGACCAGCGTGGACACCGGCTGGATCACGGACGAGAGACCTCACCCCACCAAGGTGCGTCTCGCCGAGGAGGGGTTTCATGCTCCGCTTGACCTTATCGACGGCGCCGCCCGTGTCTACGACCCGATCGTGCGCGGCGAGGCCGGAGAGGACCTGTTCGGCATTTTCCTCAAGGATTACGCGCCGGGCAACTGGTGAAAGCCGGCGATCGCGTCGTCGTGCGCTACCGGCTTCCGACCGGCCAGGCCACGGACGCACTGGGGATGCTCGTCAGCGCCGACGGCACGACGCTGGTCGTCGACGGCAAGCGCGGGCTTGAGCGCATCGCCGTGGCAGACATCATCGCCGCGAAACAAGTGCCCCCGCCCCCAGCGCGTCGCTAGCCGGCCACACGGCGGATATTGCGCACATCCGTCGGCCCGACCACCGGCGAACCCTTGCCCCTGGGCAGGTCGACGATGAGCCAGACGATATTCTCGATGGCCAGGTATGGCAGGTATGCGGCGACCTGGAGCACCGCGACCGGCAGCAACAGTGCCCCGGCATAACTTGCCCACACCAGCAGCCGCCACCGCTTGCCGGCGATCGCGCTCGTCGCCAGTGGCAGTAGCGCCAGCGGGATTCCCCAGCCCGGCGCGCCCCACGCCAGCGCGAGGATGGTGCCGGCCACCACGAGACCCAGCCCGAGAAGACCCAGGGCCAACAGGGCGATGAATCGCGGCACCGAGTGCTTCTGGTAGCGCTCGAACGACACGAACATCCACATCAGCCAGGCACGAAATGGTGCAACTCCAAGCTCGCGCAACCCGAGCCGAAACGCCAGATCCACTCTCTCTCGCTCCGCGAGTGACTCGACGGCGCCAAGCCCCGATTCACGCACCCGCCAGCTCTCACTGTCGTGAACCACCGCGGGCGCCGTCTGCCTGCCGTAGGAGGCAATCAGACTCCAGAAGATGACGGGGACGGAGGCGAGGTCGGTGCGATTGCCCCGTTTCGGGTCGACATCGG
>NZ_JANLVV010000280.1:0-2708 GCF_031364185.1 Salinibacterium sp.
CAAGGATGGCTGGGATAAGTCGCGGGGCGGCCTGGTCTACAGCGTCGATTTCGAAGGTCGGGTGGTGAATTCCGATCGGATGCACTGGACCATGGCCGAGGCAGTGGGAGCAGCCGTATACCTCGACCGCCTCACTGACAGTCACGCCGACTACGAGGTCTGGTACCGCTCTTTCTGGGACTACATCGAGCTCTCGGTGATCGACCGCGCTGGCGGTAGCTGGTGGCATCAACTTGATAAGGATGGACGCCCAGCCTTCTCGACATGGCCCGGTAAGCCTGATCTGTACCATGCATTCCAGGCCACGCTCTATGCGAGGGCGGATCCCCGGCTCGGTCTCGCCGCCGCGGCAAAAGCGGGATTCATCCAGTGAGCGTGCCAGACGGCCTCGTGCCGGTGTTGGAAGTTGGCGGGACACATGTCACGGCGGCGTTGGTGTCCCTTTTCGGCGGGACACCCATCGTCCTTGATCATTTTCGTTTCGAGTTGCGGTCTTCTGGCCCAGCCGACGACATCATCGGGCAACTTGCGTCCGCCGCCTCGCGCCTGGAAGTCAAGGACTCTCGTGCGTGGGGCATCGCCATCCCGGGCCCATTCGACTATGCCGCAGGGATCGGTCGCTTCGAAGAGGTCGGCAAGTTCGAGAGTCTTAATGGGTTCGACCTGCGGGCGGCGTTGATAGCAACGATCCACGCCACTCCCCGCAGCGTGTCGTTCGTCAATGATGCGGACGCCTTCGGCCTCGGCGAATCTGCTGGGGGAGCAGCTCGCCACTACGATCGTGCTGTCTGCCTCACTCTCGGCACCGGAGTGGGATCTGCCTTTATCGCGAGCGGCGTTCCCATCAACGACGGTCCAACAGTTCCGCGGGATGGCAGCGCTCATGTGTTGGAGTGGAACGCCCGCCCGCTCGAGGAAGCCGTTTCGCGGCGTGCGATCCGCGCTCGCTACGCCGAGCTGACGGACGAAGATCTTGATGTGCACGACATTGCCCAGAGGGCTCGCCTGGGAGATGAGGCCGCCGCGGTCGTGCTCAATGACGCGATGAGGGCGCTCGGATTCGCTATCGCACCGTGGATCGACTCATTCGCGGCAGAGATTCTCGTCGTCGGCGGCTCGATATCAAAGTCGTGGGACATCCTGGAGCGACCGCTCCGCGTCGGGATCACGTCTGCGCGGCCTCGTCTCGCGCAGCTCGCATTGGCTCCGGCAGCGCTTCCCAACGACGCTCCACTTATTGGCGCCGCTTTATCGATACTGGAGCAGTGAGCACTATCCCATCCGACTCGACCGTCGCCTGTTCACACTTATCTGGGTACGGGTGAACACTGCGGTTCGTTGCTAACACTTGCGCTGCGGAGGTCGGTCTCCCCTGCTGCGCAGCCGCGGCATCCATCAACGAAAGCGTTGACCTTGCCGC
Source organism: Salinibacterium sp. (assembly GCF_031364185.1). NCBI lineage: Bacteria > Bacillati > Actinomycetota > Actinomycetes > Micrococcales > Microbacteriaceae > Salinibacterium > Salinibacterium sp. The sequence continues at coordinate 1,421 of NZ_JANLVV010000280.1, forward strand.
ACGGTTCTGGCGACGTGAATGACGAAGACCTAGATTCCCGGAGGGACCTCATGACGGTTCGCATCGACCTCAACCTCTCGCTCGACGGCATTGTGATAACGGCTAACCAGTCGCCGGAGAATCCGATGGGCGAGGACTGGGGCAGACTCGTCGCGCATTACCTTGCCACGAGGACTATGCGCGAGCGAGTGACGGGCGAGACGTCGGGCGAGGAGACGACCGGTGTCGACGATCGCTACGCAGCGGCGTACTTCTTGGGGGGTTGGTGCGGAGATTATGGGCGCGGGGATGTTCGGGCTGCACGCGTTTCCGGATTATCCGGGGTGGCGGGGCTGGTGGGGCGACGAGCCGCCGTTTCGCGTGCCGGTGCTGGTGTTGACGCACCGGGAGCGCCCGCCGATCGAGTTCGCCAATGGCACCCGCTTCGAGTTCATCGCCGCGACGCCGCAGAAGGCTCTCGCGTGGGGGCGGGAGCTGGCCGGTGGGTCTGACGTCCGCATCGGCGGGGGAGCGAGTGTTGCCCGCGACTTCCTTGCCGTAGGCCTCGTGGACCGCCTTCACGTCGCGATCGCCCCGATCGTACTGGGACGCGGGATGCGCCTGTGGGATGACCTGCGCGAGCTGGAGCGCGACTACACGGTCACGTCGGAGGTTGCCGAGAGCGGCGTCATCCACATCACGTTTGCGCGCTGAGGTTTCAGTGGAGCGCCGCGCACCCTGGGCCGACGTGTCGCGACCGGGGTGTGCGGGTCAAGCGATCTGGATCCGCCGATCGCCGATCTCGACCTCTACATGCAGCTGACCGCCGACGGCCTCGACATAGCGACGAAGAGTATCAATCTGGGTGCGTTCGATCTCTCCGTGCTCAAGGCGAGACACTCTGTTCTGGCTGACCTCCAGCGCCTGTGCGAGTTCGACTTGAGTTAGCCCGAGCGCTTCACGCAATTCACGCAATTGGTAGGCACGCACCTCGTCGAGCATCCGTCGCTTGTGATCGTCGACGGCGGCGCGATCGACAGGACGCTTCGTAAGCACGTCCTCCAGTGTCTTCACCATCAGCTTTGGCCCTTCAGTCTCTTCAGGTGGTCGTCGAATCGGTTGTCGGCGACCGGGATGTTGTCTCGGTACCACTTCTTCCAGTTGCCTGCCTTGTCGCCCGCAACCAGAAAGATCGCCTTTCGTTCCGGATCGAACGCGAACAACATGCGCAATTCCGAGCGGCCGCTCGATCCTGGCCGCAGTTCCTTCATGTTTCTATGTCGAGATCCCACCACCGAGTCGACGAGGG
>NZ_JANLVV010000293.1:0-3343 GCF_031364185.1 Salinibacterium sp.
TCATCCGCCTCGTCGGCGCCGTCCTCGCCGAGCAAACCGATGAGTGGGCTGAGGGACGCCGCTACCTCGGACTCGACGTCCTGGCCCGCTCACGCATGCGAGCCCTCCCCAACACCGAAGGCGAGGTGAACACCGACACCATCATGGCGCTCAGCGCCTAAAAGGAAGAATCAAAAGTTACACCACCACAAGGGACTTGACCCTATTTAATGCGCATCGTGATGACCCGGAGTTCAGGCGCCGCCTGCTCGCGGACGAAGCCAGAGACGCGAGTGAATCGATGGCTGACTGGACAGCGTGGCGGATCTGCCGTGACGATGCGTGGTGGAGCGTGTTCGGGAAGGACGCGGCTCTACCCATCGATCCAACCATCCGGCGACCGGCCAGCGCGCGCAGGAACTTCCGGCTTCGAAATTGGGATCCCCTGTCGCTGTGCATCACACAACCGGCAACATCCCCGCGCATCGCGACCGCGTTAATTCACAGCGTTGACCGCGAGGCTGGATTTCGTCCGTGAGTCGCCATATTTTCGGTCAGCGTTAACACGAGTTCCTACTCAGAGACGCCGTCTTGTTTCAGGTGCAGGCACAGCTGGAATTGCCGATCTTCCTCACTCAGAGCGTTCCAAGTTGCGGCTTGCGCACCCCGTGCTCCCGCGGGGACCTGGCTAGGGAGTGCTAGTAGGCCGTTTTCGCTGGTTTCCGCGTTAAAGTCAATGGCCTTTTCGACCGCAGCGTTGATCTTCGAATCTTCGCATGCGGCGGAGAGCACGCGCGGATCATCCTGGAAGGCCTCCGGCTTGGAGGCTTCAGAGGAATTCGCATCAATCTGGTTGAAGATTGCCAATCCAACGCCGAGAACGAATATACCAACAAGAGTACAGGACACGACCTTGGTGCGTGTTCGGCGTATAGATGGTTCAACACCGGGCTCCCGAAGTTGATCTGTGTCGCTTGTTTCGTTCACTGAATGCTCCGATCGAATGAGGTCGAGGGACAACGCCCCTCGACCTCATAGTCTTACGGCTGACGTCGTTCGACGCCGTAGCCGGTCACACTTCCGTAGATTTGCAGTTCGTCGAAGTTGTACTCGGTGTAACCTATACGCCACACGGACCAAAAGTAGTTTCCGTTGTGGTGATAGAACAAACGCGACTCGTAGCCGCCACCATAGTGTGACTTCACTCTTGGAATGGATATTCCCGTCAAACTTCCGAGCCCGGAGTAGCAGCGCCACAAGTATCCGGCCACCTCGCTGTGGTAGAACTTCACGTGATAATCGCCAGATTGGCAGGGGACCTGCGGCACCGTGTCTGTGGACCCACCGCCTTTCAGATTCACTATTGGTGCGTCAACAACCTCCGTCAGAGGACCTTCGCCATCCGGATCACCGGGAACCCATTCACCCAAACTGTTGAAGTAGTTTCCAACCAATGCGGAAGACGTGACCTTATCTTGTTCCAGGCGGAGTTGATTTTGGAAGGCGAGTTGCTCGGGCGACAAAGCGTCGAGAAGCGTCTGCGCCGCCGCCGCCTCTTCTTCGCTAAAACCGTAAGCGAGAAGTTCTGCGGGAAGGACAACTAGGTCTTGCTCAACCGCAGGAGAGAGTCCGGCCGGCGGCGCGTTATCGGCGATCGCCGGAGTGACGCCGAGTGCAAGCGCTACGGCTACGGCTAGTAGGCCGCCTGTGAGTCTTTTTTTCAACTTAGCCTCCTTCAGTTGGGGGCAACTCCCCCGACGCCTAGTCAACCCATGGAAAAGAGAGAGCCATATGTGCCGAAGGTCACATTAGTTCGCTTAGCGTTCGTCAGTGGGTTTGCTGCACGGTTAGGTGACATCTGAGTTGGCTTGCCCTGATGGGTGGGCTGGAAGGATGTTGTTGTGCCTAAGCCTTATCCGAAAGAGTTCCGAGACGACGTCGTGCGAGTCGCGCGCGGCCGTGAGCCGGGTGTGACGATCGAGCAGATCGCGAAAGATTTCGGTGTCCACACGATGACGTTGCAGAAATGGTTGCAGCGCGCCGCCGTCGATGACGGGACCAAACCGGGCCAGAGCAGGACGGAGGGTGTCGAACTTCGCGAGGCGCGCAAGCGGATCCGGCTGCTGGAGCAGGAGAACGAGATCCTGCGGCGGGCGGCAGCGTATCTGTCGCAGGCGAATCTGCCGGGAAAAGGTTCTACCCGCTCGTGAAAGAGCTCGCCGCTGACAGGATCCCTGTCGCGGTGACGTGCCGGGTATTGACGCTCTCCCGCCAGCCCTATTACCGGTGGCTGGTGGGCCCGGTCACGCCCAGCGAGGTCGTGGAGGGTTATCGGTCGAACGCGCTGTTCGACGCGCACCAGGACGACCCGGAGTTCGGGCACCGTCTCCTCGCAGACGAAGCACGTCAGGCCGGCGAGGCGATGGCCGACCGCACTGCCTGGCGGCTCTGTCGCGACAACGGGTGGTGGAGCGCGTTCGGGAAGAAACGAGGCCGCAACGGCAGAAAACCAGGCCCCGCAGTCCACGACGATCTCTGCACTGTCGTCGACGTGAACGGACGCGTCCGTCATGAGTTCACTGCCGAGCGCCCGAACCAGCTCTGGCTGACCGACATCACCGAGCACCGGACTACCAATCAGGGAAAGCTCTACCTCTGCGCCGTGAAAGACGTATTCTCGAACAAGATCGTCGGCTACTCCATCGACTCCAGAATGAAATCCAGCCTGGCCGTGAACGCGCTGAACAATGCGGTCGCGATGCGCGGGGATGTTGCCGGTTGCGTGGTCCATAGCGACAGGGGATCTCAATTTCGAAGTCGGCGATTCCTGCGCGCCCTGACCTCCCACCGCATGGTCGGATCGATGGGTCGGGTCGCGTCCTGCGGCGACAACGCCGCGATGGAATCCTTCTTCAGCCTGCTGCAGAAAAACGTTCTCAACCGCAGATCCTGGACCACCCAAGAGGAGCTGAGGATCGCGATCGTGACCTGGATCGAACGCACCTACCACCGACGACGGCGACAAGCACGACTGGGACGTTTGACGCCGGTCGAGTTCGAGGCCATCATGAACACGCCAGCCGCCCTGGCTGCGTGACTAGAAACTGTCACCAATCAGTGCAGCAGACCCGAGAGTCAGCTAGCTGCCCGCTTGGGTGGCAATAAACACAGCCATTAGTAGACAAGGAAGTCCTATGGCGTCAAAAGGACGATCCCAGAAAACACTGGATCGACTCTCAGCAATCGTCCCCCCGGGGCGTCGCAGCATTGCAATCTCGGTTGCCGTCGCCCTTCTCGCAACGGGGTTTGTGTCGACCTCACCCGCGCTCGCCGCCGAAACCGTCGACGAAGACGGAATCCTGCA
>NZ_JANLVV010000364.1:0-24415 GCF_031364185.1 Salinibacterium sp.
CAATACGCGTCCTCAACGCTGAGCCATCTCTTACGTCCACGTCGTCCCATGATGTCCACACTCCGAATTCTGATGGAGTGTTGCAACGAGACCTAGAACCCGCTTGGCGTTTCTGGCCCTGTTTTCAGTCGGCGTTAACAAGCTGTTCTGGACAGTCCCGGGGTATGCCCCGTACGCAAGCCCGTACAACTCTTGGAGCAGCTTTGTCCGCTGTGACAACACCCTCACGGGGAAACCCCCAGGATGCGCTTACACCGACTATTTCCCGACCCTGTCCTATGGTCTGACTGGACTAGTCTCCGAGGTCGCCTCTCACATTCAAAGAGCTCAAAATTCAGGCCTACCGGGTTCGGGCGTTTACCCGACAGCGCACCTAACTAGGACCACGGATCCTGCGTTAATCGCTGCCAATCGACTCGCGGCGTGTCCTCCAAAAGTTCCGAAAAGGCCGCCTGGGAAAAGCTGCGATGAGTATCCGTTTGCAAGCACCAGAGAAGGCGGGGGATCGCTCTCAGAAGGGACGGCGAGAACCTTCAGTGGATGCTCCATCCCGGGCGACCCTCTAAACGTCACAGGCCCCACCGGGTTCAGCAGATGCATGGTCGCAGCGAAACAGAACACACTTGCAGGGTCTCAACTTGGCAGCTTTTACTACAGCCAACGGGTCATCAATTACGACCAATTCAACGTTGCAATTGTGCCTTGACAGACCTCGCCGATGCGAAAATAATAGCGCCGTCGTCAACAGTAAAGGTCCGACAACAATTCGCGCAGCTTTAGCGCCAATTGGATGCCGTAGTGAAGACTGACTTCCTGTTCTAGGCGCTGTTGAGGCGTACTCAAAGTGGCGACTGCTAGCTTGCGTGATAACGGGGTGCCTTCTTCTATGGCCGCAACGATGAACTCCCACACGGTGCTGGTTAGGGCGACTGTTACAAGTTTCGATTCCTCAGGCCAGTCCCGCCTGTCGGGCTCAGCTCCGACAATCTGGTCCCAACCTTCATTACGAACGAAGTTCGCAATGTCAGCCGTCTCTGGCGCGTCAATGATCGCTATCGCACCGACGTTATCCATCGTGCCGTCGATGAATTGCCAGTTCGACACGCTCAGTGTCAGGGCCACGGGCTCCTCGTCCATCCCGTCAGATTAGCCGCACACCTACGAGGGCTCCCGAGCCGAGACTTTCTGACTTGTCCAGGTCGGCGCGATCGCCCCATTCCGCGCACTGCTCCCCAAAACAGCCACAGCGCATTTCCGTCCACGAAGCCGTTGCCGAAACTGACGGCCGAGAATGACACGCTCCCGCCGCAGGTCGAGGCAAAAAGTTGAACTAGTGACGGCGCTCGGCGCCGATCCCCGTCGCTTCAGAATCGGGAATGCTCCCGTCGACAAGCGCTCTATCCTGTGCCGGCTGACCCAGCAGCGGCAGCAAGCCGTCCAGATCAACTTGACCTAGCGCGGCGCATCAACTCGTGCTCCGGAGGGCGCCGCGGACCGGTGGCCGTGCCCGCCCGTCACGGGATTCCGGGTCGGGTTGCGGCCGCCGGGGCGCCCATATGGCGAACGCGGCGGCGACCAGCGGAAGGGCGAAGGCCAACATCGGGGCGATGAGGATGCCGAGGAAGGCTGTATACCCCAGGCCGATGAGCACAGCGATCGCAGTGCGGGTTCCCGCGGACCCCGGTAGCCGCGTCGCGAGCCACCAGGCGATCGCCGCTCCCCCGAAGGCAGATCCGACCGCGAAGCCGGCCACCATGCCGTCCCATGCTGGCGCGTTCCGGAAGGCGACCGCGACGGCTGCCAGAGCAAGCACGACGAACAGCAGCGGCCCCCAGGTATGCGCCGCCCGGCCACGAGCGACGACGAGCACACCGATCGCGGCGAGCAGCGGCAGCGCAGACAGCAGTGCAATCGTGATCCCCTGGCCCATCACCGCGGTCGCGTCAGCCGTTCCCGACCAATGAGCGCCGGTCAGGGCATAAACGACTGCCCCGGCGCTGACGATCGCGGTTGTGGCGGCGAGCAGCCGCGCGAGACTTCTCGTGCGCGTTGAGATATCGGCAGCCGCCCGTCGAACCTGTGTGCTGGGGTGCGATACTCGGCGCGATGCCAGCGTGGGCACGAGCGTGAGCAATGCAAGCCCTGCGGCGCCGATCCCCGCGGCATAGGGAGAAATCAGGCTCGCACCGATCGCCGGCGCGAGCAGCAGTCCGGCGAGGATCGCCAGCGTCGCGGAAGCGGCTCGGTGCAGGCGGGACCGGTAAAGCAATGAGTCGACGAGCACAGCGATCGCAGCGGCCCCGAGCGCCCAGGCCGTGCCGAACAGCCATACCCAGCCCGCGGCAAGACCTGTCACTGTGACCCCGCGATCGGCAGCGTCAAACCCCATCCCCCAGGAGACCTGCGCGATCGCCGCGACGACGAGGGCAAGCAGCGTGAGCATCACCGCGACAACGGCGCGAGGCTCGGAGAGTAGACCCCGCTGCCGCGCCAAAGCGGCGACGCCGAGCACGATCAGTCCCGGAGCTAAGGCGACCGTGAGAACCGGAAGCACCCATGCCGCGCCCGCAGTCGCGAGCGGGTAAATTGCCCAGATCATCACTGCGCCGCCGGCCACCGCGGCGACCAGCGCGGCAAGAGCGGCGCGTAGTGCCAGACGCTCGTCCAGCCTGGTGCCAAGCCCATAGCCGGCCGTCGATAACCGTTCGGTCGCCGACGGGCCAGCACGTCCTTGCCGCTCAGCGTCATCGAGCATCGTCCCCACCAGGGCGGCACCGTTCCGGTCGCGCCACTCCTGCGGATACCACCGCAAGAGACGCCAGAACCGTTCCTCCTGCGCCACGGTTACACCACCGCCATGCGCGGTGACGCCGAAGCAGCCCGGCTCGTCGACATGCTGGCACGGGCGGCACGGGTCGATTGCTCCAACAAATCGACCTCGGCCGCTAATCGCGCCGAGCCATCATTGGTGATCAGGTAATACCGGCGAGCTCGCCCGCTGACGATCTCGTCGCCGTCCGGGCGGATCAGCCGGTCACGCTCGAGCCGATCCAGGGCTGCATACAGCGTCGTGGCTTTCAAACGGACCCGCTCCTCCGACGCGACCGCGGTCTCGCGCATGATCTCATACCCGTGCCGACGACCACCCGTAAGAGCAGTGAGAATCCAGAACGCCGGCTGTGCCATTGAAGAAGTCATGTCTCCATGTATATGCCCGAAGCTGGCATACTGCAACTTTGGAGGTGGCTGTCAGCTAGGAAATAGCGGGAGAGCGGATAACGGGCTTCACCGGCGATGAGAAATTCAGCAGGCTGGCTAGCGAGTGCTGATCTGGGCGAATTTTCTGATCGACAGTGGCACGAAGACCAGCAGGAGCACCCCGATGCCGATCAGGACAGTGAGAATCGGGTACTGCTGGGTCCACACCGTGGGCTCCGGTGAGTTGGCGGGAACGTTGCCGAAGAGCTGCCGGGCGGCGTTCACCAGCGAGGTCACGGGGTTCAGTTCGGCAAACACTCGCAGCGGCGTGGGCAGGGTGTCGGTCGGCACGAATGCGCTGGAGAGGAAAGTGAGCGGGAAAAGCACGAGAAACGACACATTATTGATGATCTCGGGGCTTCGCACACTCATCCCGAGATACGCCATCACCCAGGACAGTGCGTAGGCGAACAGCAGCAGCAGTGCGATCGCCGCCACTGCCTCGAAAAAGCTCGACTTGATGCGCCACCCGACGATCAACCCGGTCGTCATCATCACGACCATGGAGAGGGAGTTGATCAGCAGGTCACCATTGGTTCGACCCACGAGCACCGCTGACGGACTCATCGGCAGCGTGCGGAATCGATCAATGATCCCGTCTTTGAGATCCTGCGCCATCGCCGAACCGGAATAGGTGGAACCAAAGACCACGGTCTGGGCAAAGATGCCGGCCATGATGAATTCGGCATAGCTCATGCCGGGAATCTTGATGACGCCCGCGTAAACATAGGTGAACAGCAGCACGAACATGATCGGCTGCAGCGTGGTGAATACCAGGATATCCGGCACCCGCTTGATCTTGATCAGGTTGCGGCGCGTCGTAATCCAACCGTCCGAAAACCACTTGCCCAGCGCCGAGTGTGAGAACGACGGCGGTGTTGATGTCGGTGTCGATTGCGATAGTGGCAATTGTTCGGATGTCGTGGAGGTGCTCATGACCGGGCTTCTGCCTTCGTTTTCTTTTTCTTCGCGCTCTTCTTGTCGTTTTCATCCGACCCGGACTCGTCGTCCGAGGCGGCATGCCCGGTCAATCGCAGGAACACATCGTCGAGGGTTGGTCGCCGCATCCCGGCATCGAAGAGAGGGATGCCGCGACTCCCGAGCTCGCCGAGAATCAGCTGCAGTGCGGCGGGGGCGTCGTCCGCGCTCACGGTGAGGCTGCGACCATCCGCGGACCGTGTGGGCTCGGAGGCACCGAACCGGCTGAGGATCTCGTGGGCCGCCGCCGCGTCATCCGCCGAGACAAGGCTCAGTTCGACCCGCTGGCCACCAATCGAGGCTTTCAACTCGTCTGATGTGCCCTGCGCAATGACCGTGCCGCCGTCGATGACCGAGATGCTGTCGGCGAGTTGGTCTGCCTCCTCGAGGTATTGCGTGGTCAGGAGCACTGTGGTGCCCTGATCGACGAGGCTGGTGATGATGTCCCACATGCCGAGGCGACTGCGCGGGTCGAGCCCGGTGGTCGGTTCGTCGAGAAAAAGCACCGCGGGGCGGGTTACCAAGGCCCCGGCGAGGTCGATGCGCCGCCGCATCCCACCAGAAAATCCCTTGACCGGGCGATTTTGTGCTTCGGTGAGGTCGAAGAGTTCGATGAGCTCTTTGGCCCTGATGCGCGACTGGCGCGCGCCCAGGTGATAGAGGCGACCCACCATGTCGAGATTCTCGAAGCCGGTGAGGTTCTCATCGACCGCGGCGTACTGGCCCGACACGCCGATCATGGGCCGGATGCGCTCGGGATGCCGCACCACGTCGATGCCATCGATGACGGCAGTGCCTGAGTCTGGCGTGATGAGAGTGGTCAGCACCTTGACGGTGGTGGTCTTACCAGCACCGTTCGGCCCGAGCAGGGCGGTGACGGTGCCGCGGGGAACCTCGAGGGTCAGGCCTGCGAGGGCATGGACGGGTGGGGCGCCCCGTGGCGTGTAGGTTTTGGCCAGGCTCGTAGCCTCTATAAAGCTCACGGGTTTAGGCTAGCGAGTTCCGCGACACGCCGCCCGGTGTCGGTGGCAATTGACATAGTCGAACATATGTTCGACCATGAGAACGTGCCTCCTGCAACGTCACTGACCGCCACGACGGTGCTTGGTGTGCCCTCAAGCGGTGTGCCCTCAAGCGGTGCGCTAGGAGCCCAGCCCGTGCCAGGCGGCCAGCCTGCTGTGGCCGAGCTGCGGGCGCGCATCCGTTCCATGCAGGCGACGAAACTCGACTCGAAACTGATCCCCACCCATCCCGCCATTGCAGGGTTGTTGCCGGGTGGGGGTCTCCAGCAGGGTGCCGCCTATTCCGTGGAAAGCTCGGCGATGCTACTCATGACCCTGCTCGCGGCGCCATCGGCGGCCGGTTCGTGGTGCGGGGTCGTCGGGGTCCCCGAGTTCGGTGTCGAAGCGGCGAGTCATTTCGGTGTTGACCTCGATCGCCTGGTGCTGGTGCCTCGCCCGGCAGACCAGTGGCTTGCCGTCACCGCAGCCATCGCCGACGTCATGAGCGTCGTCGTCACCCGGCCGCCAAAGCGGGCGAGCGACTCCAGTGTTTCCCGGCTCGCCGCCCGGTTGCGCCAGCGTGGCACCACCCTGCTCGTGCTGGGCAGCTGGCCGCAGACCGAGGCGATGCTGTCACTCTCCCAGAGCCGCTGGCATGGAATCGGCGATGGGCACGGGCACCTGTCATCCAGGGAGGTCACGGTGACAGTCACCAGCAGGATGACGGGTCGCCCCCGCAGCGCCAGGCTCTGGCTTCCTGACTCAGGGTCGATGGTCAGGCGGGCCGAAACCCAGAGTGACGATGCCCGCAGGTACGGAACGTGAGTGCCGCGCCCCGCGGCCCTGATCCTCGACACCAGCCGCCGAGGGTTGCCATTCTGTGGTGCCCGGACTGGTCGATTACGGCTGCCGTGCAGTCAGCAAAGCTGGGGGTGGATGCCCCTGTCGCCCTGATCGAGAATGGTGTGGTTCGGGGGTCATCAGCATCGGCCCGCGCCGAGGGCGTAAGTCGTGGCCTGCGTGTGCGCGAGGCACAGGCCCGCCATGCCGATCTCGTGGTGCTCGACTATGACGCCGCCCTCGACAGTCGTGTGTTCGAGCCGATCATCACCGTGCTCGAGTCGCTCGTGCCCGGGGTCCAGGTGCTGCGGCCGGGGCTGTGTGCCGTGCGAGTGCGCGGTGCCGCGCGCTATTACGGGGGCGAGTTTGCCGCCGGGCTTTTCCTCGCAGGGCGCACGGATGAGGAGGGCGCCGGCGGTGCCAGGGTCGGCATTGCCGACGGCATCTTCACGGCAGACCAGGCGGCGCGGTGCGGTTCGCAGGTCACCATTGTGCCGGCGGGTGAGTCTGCCGCGTTCCTGGCGCCGCTGGCACTGACACCCTTGGCTCTGGGCCTGATGGATGATCCTGCCGCGCCGACGGGAATTATCACCCTGCTGCGTCGGCTCGGCATCCACACCCTGGGCGAGTTCGCGGCCCTGCCTGGCGACGATGTAGCCACCAGGTTCGGTGACTACGGGGCGAGGTTGCACAGCCTGGCGAGCGGGCGGGATTCGTGGCCGGTCACTCCACGCACTCCCCCGCGCGAGCTTGACGTCTCGGTCGATTTCGAGCCAGCGCTTGAGCGTGTCGACCAGGTGGCTTTCGGTGTGAGAACTGCGGCGGAGCGGTTCATCGTCGACGTCACCGCGGCGAAGCTCGTGTGTACGGCAATTCGCGTCGAACTCGACTCAGACTCGGGCGAGCTGAACGAGCGGGTGTGGTTGCACCCACGCTCCTTTACCCCCGGTGACGTCGTCGACAGGGTGCGCTGGCAACTCCAGGGCTCGGGAGAGGTCGGCCTGAGTTCCGGCATCACCCGCGTGCGGGTCTCGCCCGAAGCCGTCGATGCCATCGGCAACCATGAGAGCGGGCTGTGGGGTTCCGGGCCCGACGAGCGGATCCACCACGGGCTCTCGAGGGTGCAGAGCATGCTCGGACATGGCGCCGTACTGATGCCTGGTGTCGGTGGAGGCCGCACCCTGGCCGACCGGCAGCAGCTCGTGGCCTGGGGCGACCGACCCGTTGGGGTAAGGCCCGCTGAACAACCGTGGCCGGGGCAATTGCCCACACCGCTGCCGGGTACCGTGTTTTCCCCCAGACACCCCGTGCACGTGTTCTCCGACAGCGGAGGCACCGTCGATATCGACGAGCGAGGCGCCCTCTCTGCTTCGCCCGCGATGTTCTCCGCTACGGGAACCCGGTCGCGGAAGCTCACCGCCTGGGCCGGCCCGTGGCCGATCAACGAACGCTGGTGGAGCGAAGACTCCACCAGCGCATGGCGCTTCCAGGCCGTCGACGACACGGGCTGCGCGTGGCTGCTCGTGCTCGATGCCGGCGCCTGGTGGGCGGAAGCGAGGTACGACTGATGGGCCTGCTGCTGGGCGGCCTGCTGCTGGGCCGCGACCGATGAAGTGGAACAACCCGCCCATCCCCTGGTCTGAGTTCGAGAAGAAACTCAGCGATGCATCACGCCCCGGGACGGCCCCGCCGGTTGGCGCTGACGGTGGCGATAGCCCGGGCTGGTCGCTGAAGCGCAAGGCATACCAGGCCCCTGCGGATATCACGGGCGCGAACATCACGGGCGCGGATGTTGCGGCGCAGGGGCGCGCCGACATCGTGCCATACGCCGAGCTGCACGCGCACTCCAGCTTCAGCTTCCTCGACGGCGCCAGCATGCCGGAATCCCTGGCCGAGGAGGCGGCGAGGCTCGGCCTGCACGCCCTCGCCCTGACTGACCATGACGGGCTGTACGGCATAGTGCGGATGGCCGAGGCCGCCACCGAGCTTGGCTCAACGGCCACCGTCTTCGGCGCCGAACTGTCACTCGGCCTACAGAAACCGCAGAGCGGCTCACCCGATCCCGAGGGCATCCACCTGCTGGTGCTCGCCAAAAAGGAGGAGGGCTACCACCGGCTCGCGGCCGCTATCACCCGTGCCCAGCTGCGAGGCGGCGAGAAGGGCAGGCCGGCCTACGATCTCGAAGAACTCGCCGAGCAGGCCGGCGGGCACTGGATTGTGCTCACCGGGTGCCGCAAAGGGGCGGTGCGCAGGGCACTTGCGCAGGGGGATGCCGCGGCGGAGCTTGACCACCTCGTCGAGCTCTTCGGCGCAGGCAACGTCGTCGTCGAACTCTTCGACCACGGAAATCCGCTCGATAACGCCCACAACGACACCCTCTTCGCGCTGGCGGTGGAACGGAATCTCAGGGTGGTCGCCACAGGCAACGTGCACTACGCCACCCCGGCGCAGCACAGGCTGCACACGGCGCTGTCTGCCGTGAGAGCGCGCCGCAGCCTGGATGAGATGGATGGCTGGCTTCCGGCATCCGGAGCTGCGCATCTGCGCTCGGGCTCCGAAATGGCCGCGAAGTTTGCCCGGTACCCTGGGGCGATCGAGAACACGGTCATCGTTGCCGATGAACTCAGTTTCGAGCTAAGGTCGGCCAAACCGGACCTACCCGACCAGGATGTCCCCGAAGGTCACACCCCGATGAGCTACCTGCGCGAGCTGGTCTGGCAGGGGGTTGAGTTGCGGGCAATGGTCATGGATGACGCCAGTCACGCGCGTATCGAACGTGAGCTTGATGTGATCGAGGAGAAGCGGTTCGCGGGGTACTTCCTGATCGTGTGGGATATCGTCCGCTACGCCCGAGCCCGCGGCATCCTGTGCCAGGGTCGTGGATCCGCCGCCAACTCGGCGGTCTGCTACTTGCTGATGATCACCGCCATCGATCCCATTTTCTACCTGCTGCCGTTTGAGCGTTTCATCTCGGCGATGCGCGAGGAGGAACCCGACATCGACGTCGATTTTGACTCAGAACGCCGCGAGGAGGTGATCCAGTACGTATTCGAAAAGTATGGTCGCGAGAATGCGGCGCAGGTAGCCAACGTGATCCAGTACCGACCTAAGTTCGCCGTGCGCGATATGGCCAAGGCACTCGGCCACAGCCCCGGGCAGCAGGACGCGTGGTCGAAACAGGTGGAACGCTGGGGCGCCACCGTCTCGAGCGATGAGCACGACATCCCGCAGAATGTCGTCGACCTCGCGCTGGAGGTGATGAAGTTTCCGCGACATCTAGGCATCCACTCCGGAGGGATGGTGCTCACCCGGAGGCCGGTGGGCGAGGTGGTGCCGATCGAGCACGCGCGCAAAGAAAAGCGCACAGTCGTGCAGTGGGACAAAGACGACTGCGCGTGGATGGGGCTGGTCAAGTTCGATCTGCTCGGCCTGGGGATGCTCTCGGCGTTGCAGTACAGCTTTGATACGGTGCGCGAGACCCTGGGCGAGAGTTGGGAGCTGGGCACCCTGCCGCGGGAAGAGCAGGGCGTGTACGACCAGCTCTGTCGGGCCGACGCGATCGGCGTGTTCCAGGTCGAGAGCCGGGCGCAGATGGGGCTGCTGCCGCGCCTGCAACCCCGCGAGTTCTATCATCTGGTGGTCGAAATCGCGCTCATACGTCCGGGGCCGATCCAGGGCGGGGCCGTGCACCCGTATGTGCGACGAAAGATGGGCGCGGAGCCGATCAGCTACCTGCACCCCAGATTGAAGGAGCCGCTCGAGCGCACACTGGGGGTGCCGATCTTCCAGGAGCAACTGATGCAGATTGCCGTCGCCGTGGGCGGCTGCACTGCTGACGACGCCGACCTGCTGCGCCGGGCCATGGGTTCCAAGCGCGGTATCGAGAAGATCGAAAGGCTACGTGACAAGCTCTACGAGGGCATGAAGAGCAACGACATCACCGGTGATGACGCCGACAAGATCTACGGCAGCATCCAGGCTTTCGCCGGCTTTGGGTTTGCCGAAAGCCACGCTCTCAGTTTTGGGCTGCTCGTGTACGCCAGTGCCTGGATGCGCCTGCATTACCCGGCCGCTTTCCTCGCCTCGATGCTGCGCGCGCAGCCGATGGGTTTCTACTCTCCGCAGTCTTTGATTGCGGATGCCCGCCGCCACGGTGTTCAGGCGCTTAGGCCAGACATCCAGGCATCGGGGGTGTACGCGGGGCTCGAGCCTCTTGCCGCCGGCTGCTCCACTCGTGCCACCGGCGCTGACTCCTGTCTGCCGCGCGAGCAACCCCCGGTAGGTCCGTTCGACCGTGAGGCTCATTTCGACAGCGACGACCACCGGCGTGATGGAGCGTTCGCTGTGCGGCTCGGTCTCGACGAGGTCAGTGGTATCGGCATCCCCGTGGCAGAAAAGATCGTGGCAGAGCGTGGTCGCGCCGGCGAGTTCCTCAGCATGAACGATCTCGTGCGCAGGGTGGGTCTGACTACCGCCCAGCTTGAGGTGCTGGCCGCGGCCGGTGCCTTCGACTGTTTCGGCCTGAGCCGTCGCGAGGCGATGTGGAACGCCGGCAACGCTGCGCAGGATCGCCCCGAGTACCTGCCCGGCAGCACCATTACCGTGCAGCCGCCACTCTTCGCACTGCCGTCATCCGTCGACGAGCTGATGTCAGACCTGTGGGCAACCGGGGTATCGACAGACAGCCACCCCGTTGAGCACCTTCGGCCCACCCTGCGGCGGCGGGGCATCCTGACGGCAACCGATCTGGCCACCGCCGAGTCTGGTCGTCGCGTCGAGATCGGCGGTGTTGTCACCCACCGCCAGCGACCGGCTACTGCCAGCGGAATCACGTTCGTCAACATTGAGGATGAGACGGGGCTCGTCAATGTGATCTGCAGCGTTGGCGTGTGGACGCACTACCGACGCGTGGTGCGTGAGGCGCCCGCACTGATCGTTCGCGGCATCCTGGAGCGATCTGCGGAGGGCGTCACGAATATCCTGGCCGACCGGTTCGAGCTGCTCGACATGGCTCCGCGCACCAGATCGCGTGATTTTCGCTGATGAACACGAGAAGTTGATTCGTTACCATCTCGCGTCATTTCTGTAATAGATGGCCAACTCGGGCTACTCCTGCTATACCCTAGAAACATCATCTGCGTTTTCAGTGAAAGCGTGGATGCGGCCTCGACTGTCGGGGCCAGAAGAACGCTCCTGGAGGAGTTTTACATGGCATTAGGCACCGTTAAGTGGTTCAACGCGGAAAAGGGCTTTGGTTTCATCGCCCCTGAGGACGGAAGTCCTGACGTGTTCGCTCACTACTCGGCCATCGCAACCGGTGGTTACAAGTCGCTCGACGAGAACCAGAAGGTTGAGTTCGACATCACACAGGGACCGAAGGGTCCCCAGGCGGAGAACATTCGCCCCCTCTGATCTTGATAGTTCAGTAACGGAAACGCCCCGGTCCATACCGGGGCGTTTTCTTTTGCCCGCCGGTGTCCTCGACCCCGCCCGTGCCCGTATCCCGGGCGCGTCCGTCCCACTGTTATTCGAGACCCGGCATCTGTGACGTGTTGCCCAGCCACACGTCACATTCGGCCCAGTTCGGTTCGCGATTCGTTACGACCGGGCTGGCTGGCGTGAATAGGCGGAGAGCAGTTCAGCTGCGGATGCCTCGCCGCAGGTAGTCGATGCGTGACTGCAGTTGCGTTACCGTGGCCTGTGCCACGGCCGGACCGCCGCACACTCGGCGGAGCTCGGCATGGATCAGCCCGTGCGGCTCGCTAGCCAGCCGCGCGCGGGTGGCGACCAGCGCGTTCAGCACCTTGCGCTGCTCTGTGAGGTTGCGAAAAAGCGCCTGCGGCTGGTCCTGGGCCGGTTTCGCAGCAGAACGCCGAGACTGCCTCGACTGCCTCTGCTTCAGCAACTCGCGCACCTGCTCTGGTTCGAGAATGCCGGGGAGTCCGATGAAGTCGAGCTCCTCGTCGCTTCCCGTTTCGGCGGCGAATCCGAACTCGTCACCATCGAACAGCACCCGATCGAAGTTCGCGTCCGATTCGATGGCCTCCCAGACGAACTCGTCGCCCAGTTCGTCCGAGGTCGTTTCCTCGCGATTCTCCTGATTGAGCAGGTCATCGTCGAGTAGGCCGTCGTCGTTCGACTCCCGGTCGAGGGCATGGTCACGTTCCAGCTCCAGCAGGCTGGCGAGCGTGATCAGTGACGGCACACTCGGCAGAAAGATGGATGCGGTCTCTCCGCGACGCCGTGCTCGCACGAAGCGCCCGACGGCCTGCGCGAAGTAGAGCGGTGTCGAGGCTGATGTCGCGTACACCCCCACGGCGAGCCTCGGAACATCCACGCCTTCCGACACCATCCGCACGGCGACCATCCACCGCCGCTCCCCCGCTGAGAACGTCTCGATGCGGCCCGAGGATTCCTTTTCGTCCGACAGCACCAGGGTCGGAAGCTCCCCCGTGATGTCGTGCAGTAGCTTGGCGTACGACCGCGCGGTCTGCTGGTCGGTCGCGATCACCAGACCACCCGCATCCGGGATGGAGTGGCGCACTTCGGTGAGGCGGCGATCTGCGGCGCGCAGCACTGACTGCATCCACTCACCGCCTGGGTCGAGGGCGGTGCGCCAGGCCTGCGCGGTCACATCTTTGGTATCACCCTCACCGAGCCTCGCCTCCATCTCATCGCCCATTTTGGTGCGCCAGCGCATTTTGCCGGCGTACGCCATGAACATCACCGGGCGCACGACACCGTCGGCCAGGGCGCGACCATAACCATACGAGTAGTCGGTCACCGAGGTGCGAATGCCCTTATTGTCTGGTGCGTAGGTCACGAAAGGTATCGGCGCAGCGTCGCTGCGAAAGGGCGTCCCGGTCAGCGATAGTCGGCGCGTTGCCCGTTCGAAGGATTCGCGAATCGCATCACCCCAGCTGAGAGCGTCGCCGCCGTGATGTACCTCATCGAGAATCACCAGCGTGCGGGCAGATTCGGTGATCTCTTTGTGCAGGGATGCCCGCACCGCAACTTGCGCGTATGTGACAGCCATGCCGTGGAACCGCCGCCCGCCGTAAGCGTCGCCGTTCGAGTATCCCGGATCGAGCCTCAGACCAACCCGGTGTGCCGCATCGGCCCACTGTCGCTTGAGGTGATCCGTGGGGGCGACCACGGTCACTCGATCAATCACCCGCTGCGCAATGAGTTCCACCGCCAGGCGCAGAGCGAACGTGGTTTTACCAGAGCCAGGCGTGGCAGCCGCAAGAAAATCCCGCGGGCCTCGCTCGAAGTAAATGTCAAGGGCCTCGGCCTGCCACGCACGCAGGGCCGTGGCGGTTCCGCGGGCGGCCCGGTCGGGGAAGGACGGCGAAAGATGTTCGGCGGCAAACGTTCCGACCGTGGGCGTAAACACCGCCGGCGTGAATGCTGGGGTGGGGGCTGCGCTATTCACTTAAATTAACTTTACGCGATCGCACTGACACCGTATCGCACCGCATCGCACCGCATCGCACCGCGCGGGCTCGCACCGCATCTCGCGCAGGCTCGCACTAACATCGCACTGCGCAGGCCCGACGGCACAGCGGCCGGAGGTGGCCCCGCGTCAATCGCGCTGGCCGAGGCGGGGGCGCACCTGGGCGGTGTGGCCGATGAGCCGTGCCTGCGTGACGGCACCGGCGCCGAACCGTGCGCTGGCGGCATCCATCACCTCTTCAGCTTCACGCCATGCCCCGGATTCATCCCAGAGCGCCTGTGGGGTGGTGGCCTCGTTCTGTAGTTGTTCTGCCCTGACGCCGACGAGCCGAATGGCGGCGTCCTGGCGGCCCAGCGCTTCGTAAACCTGCCTGACTTCCTCATAGATGGTGCGCCCCAGGTCGGTGGGTTCCGCGATGGTGCGCGAGCGAGTGATGGTGGTGAAGTCGGCGAAGCGGAGTTTGAGCACCACGGTGCGGGCGGCAAATCCGCCCGTTCGTAGCCTGACAGCCACCATGTTTGACATTCTGAGCAGTTCGCGCCGGATGAGCTGCGGGTTGGTGACGTCGGTCTCGAATGTCATCTCGTGTCCGATGCTCTTCTCGTCTACGCGAGCGTGCACGACGCGCGGATCGATCCCCCACGCGAGTTCGTGGAGTCGTTCGGCGGCGGCGTCGCCGATGGCGCGGTGCAGGTCGTCTGCCGGAGCTCGAGCAAGATCGCCGATGGTGTTGTACCCGCGGGCCCGGAGTATCTCTTCCGTTTTTGCACCGACGCCCCACAGCTTCGCTATGGCCAGTGGATGCAGTAACGCGACACTCTCGTTGGCAGGAACCACGAGCAATCCGTCCGGTTTGCAGAGCCCTGACGCAAGCTTGGCTACGAATTTCGTCGCGGCGGCGCCGACGGAACAGTTCAGCCCCGTCTCCTCCCGAACGCGGCGGCGTATGAGTTGGGCGACCTGCAGGGGTGAGCCAAACACCGTGCGTGCGCCGGCGACGTCGAGAAAGGCCTCGTCGATTCCCAGCCGCTCGACCTTCGGGGTCATGTCGTCCAGAATTGTCATCACCCGGCGCGAGAAGTGCTGGTATCGCTCGAAGTGAGGCTCGAGCACGATGGCCTGCGGGCAACGGCGTAGTGCGAGTGCCATCGGGAGGGCCGAGTTGACGCCGAATTTGCGGGCCTCGTAGGTCGCGGCGGTGACGATGGATCTGGCCGATTTATGGCCGACGATCACGGGTTTACCGACTAGTTCGGGGTGATCAAGCAGCTCGACGGAAGCGAAGAAGGCATCCATGTCAACGTGAAGGATGGTCGCAGTGCTGTCGTCAATGGGCCCGGTAGTGACCTGGCGGTCGCGGCCATCCTGTTTGCCCATGGCTCCATCTTCCCAGTTGCCACTGACGTCGCGGTTGGTACCGACTTCCCACCAGGATTTGATGTGCGCGCACGGGTTTAACGACCGATGGGCGGCGTGCCGAAGCACGCCGCCCATCGGTCGAGGTACCAGTCCTCTAAGGGATCAGGCCTTGCGGCTACCGCGGGTTACGAGGCCGTAAATGAGCAGCACGATGATCGCGCCACCAATTGCGAGCAGCCAGGTTTGAATGGAGAAGAAGTCCTGCAGAGGCGCATTGAACAGCGCGCTGCCGATAAATCCTCCGAGCAGAGCCCCCACAACACCGAGGATGAGCGTGATGATCCATCCGCCACCCTGTGTGCCAGGAAGAATTGCCTTCGCGATGGCTCCTGCAGCGAGTCCTAGTACGATCCAGCCGATGATTCCCATGATGACCTCCCAGTCGATCATTATTTCGCCCTGGATCTCAGGGCCGTGAATGAGCTAACCACAGTCCCCCTTTTGGGGGATGCCCCTTGTGGTGGATGCATTGCCAGTGCTAGGGGTCACGCGCTGGTGCGATCTGCCAGCATCATCCGCAGCACAGGTATGTCGCGATCGATGATTCTTTACCGAGGGCACCGGTGATCCCGAGCCGCTGGGCCCCCGCGGGCATCAAGGGTGAGCTGAGCGGGTCGCAGCGGTGCTGAGATGGGTTCGGCACCAGTCGTCCGGGGACGACGTGGTGCCGAAAGACCGAGCGTGTGGCCAGAGTCAGGCCGCGCTGTACCCGCCTCGGGAGGCCGCGGGGCAATCGAACGGATCGACGCCCCGACCGACCTCATTAAGGTAAGACACCACGGCTCCGTATGCGGGTAGCAGGTGAACCTCGGTGTACAGGATGCCTTTCGCCGCGCAGTATTCGCGCACAATTTCACCGGCTCGGCGCAAGTGGGGACGTGCCATGCTCGGGAACAGGTGATGCTCGATCTGGTAGTTCAGGCCACCCATAAAGTGGTTCATGATGTGACCACCCTTGATGTTGCGGCTGGTTAAAACCTGGCGGCGCAGGAAGTCGACCTTGGAGCCTCTCGGCAGAACCGGCATTCCGATGTGGTTGGGGGCGAAGGACGCTCCCATGTACAGGCCGAAGATGGCGAGTTGCACCCCGAGGAAGGCGAACGCCATACCCAGTGGCAGGAAGCTGAACAGCACCGCGACATAGCCGACGTTGCGGACGGTCAGCAGCACGATCTCGAGGGCTCGCTTATCGACCTTGCCTTTCGAGAAGACGGTTTGGAAGGCGTGGCGATGAAGGTTAATTCCTTCGAGCAGCAACACGGGGAAGAAGATGTATCCCTGTCGCTTGGCGAGCCATTTCGAAACGCCGGTGAGCCCTCCTGCAGCCTCTGCATGGAAGACGATGAAATCAGTCTCGACGTCCGGGTCGCGGCCGATGGTATTCGAATTAGCGTGGTGGCGTGAGTGCTTGCTCATCCACCATGAATAGCTGATGCCCACCACCAGATCGGCCATGATGCGGCCAGCAAAATCGTTGAACTTATTGGAGGTAAAGACCTGGCGGTGGGATAGCTCGTGGGTGATGAAGGCGTACTGGGTGAAGAGGATTCCCATGACCGCAGCAATGATCAGCAGATACCAGGTGCCGTTCAGCAGTGCAAAACCGAACCAGGCCCCCACCATCGCGATGGTGATCCCCGCGAACGTCAGGGCGTAAAACGTCTTGCTGCGTCGCAGCAGTCCGGCATCGCGAACCGTGTGCAGTAATGCCGAGAACTCCGAAATCGGGTTCCCGATGCCGCGTGGCCCGGTTTTGATGATGCGGGAGGGTTCGGCAGCAGTAGTCACGTGACCTCAGAAGTTCGGGATGACTTCACAGTCACAAATAGGGAGCAGGTGCTCGAGATACGGTAAGCGTAGCGGTCAAGGCTGTGAACGGCGTGCGACTCTCAGAAGACTTCAAGCGGATGTGTCAGCCGCCACCACGGGCCGGGGTCATCTATGGTCGATGTTAGTTCCAGCGGAACCTCCACCGTGCGCTCCCCCACCGTGAATTCAAGCGTTCCGACGGCAGCCCCGGCGTCTGCCAGCCGCACGGCGTCGGGTTTCACCGACACGCTAATGGGCGTGGCAGCCCACACCACGATGCTGAGAGTGGATGCCGATACCGCCGCTGCGGCATCCCCCCATGTCGTGTCGTAGGAGGCAAACTGCTGACCCTCCGTCGCGAGCGTCACCTCACGAAAACCCGTGTCGGCCTCGGCAAGCAATGACTGGATCGCGGCGTCGACGGTGTCGTGGTCGGGGCCGCCGAGCACGACACCGATGAGGGTCACCGTCGTGTCACCCACGGTGTGGTTCTGGGAGAACAGCAGGCACGACCCCGCCTCGTCCAGCGTTCCGGTCTTGATGCCGTTGACGCCGTTGATGCCAATGAGCACGTTGGTGTTGTCGATCACACCGAGCTCGGGCACGGAGATGGTCGCGGTCGAGACAATCTCTGCCAGCACCGGGTTCGCGAGGGCGACCCTCGCTAGTTCGACAAGGTCAGCGGCGGTGCTGACATTGTCCGGTGACACCCCCGTCGGCTCAACGATGGCGGTGCTCGCCAGCCCCATGGTGGCGATCCAGCCAGCAGCGGCCTGCACGAAAGCCTCCTGCGACCCGAATGCCCAGCTCGCCAGCGATTCGGCATAGTTGTTCGCCGAGGCGATGAGCATCACGTTCATAGCGTCGCGCTGCGACATCACCTGACCCGCGTAGACCGCAGCTACACTGCCGTTCTGAGCGACCTGGGCGTCATAGAACCTCACGTCGGCATCGGTGAAGGTGATGTCTGGCCCCGGCTCATTGACCGCGAGTGGCTTACTGTCGAGCACGACCAGTGCCGTGATAATTTTTGAAATGGATGCGATCGGAAGCGCTTCGACGGAGCCGCCGGCAGCCAATACACCCGGGTACCCGATCGCACCGATCGCCGATGCCCCGTACGCCGGGAACGTGACGGCAGTCAGCGCAGGTGCGGGCGCGTCATATGGCGCGACCTGCGCGCTCACCTCCTGCACGGGCGCGAGCAGCGTCACGGGCAGGTAGAACGCTGTGCCCAGCGCTACTATGCCGCCGCCGAGCACCGCCATTCGACGCCGAAAGTAGATCTGGCGTCGTGTCAGTGGCATTCGCCCATGCTAGGCCCAGGGCCCTCGCAGTTCTGTTCTCAGGGCCCTCGCAGTTCTGTTCTCAGTGCATAGAGTGCGACCGCGCTCGCCGAGGCGACGTTCAGCGAGTCGACACCGTGCATCATCGGGATCGTGATCACCGTGTCGGCCGCCTCGAGGGCGGCGTTGCTGAGACCGTCGCCCTCGGTTCCGAGCACGAGGGCCACCCGGTCTGGTGCCGTAGCCGCGAACTCGTCAAGCGAGATAGCGGTATCGGTCAGCGCAAGGGCAGCGATATGAAAGCCAGCAGACGTCAACTCGTCAGCCCCGTCCGGCCAGCCCGACAGCCGCGTCCACGGCACCTGCAGCACGGTTCCCATGCTCACGCGCACGCTCCTGCGATACAGCGGGTCCGCGCAGCGGGGGGTGACCAGCACCGCATCGGCGCCGAGACCGGCGACCGAGCGGAAGATCGCTCCGACGTTGGTGTGGTCGACGATGTCTTCCAACACCACCACGCGCCGGGCATCCCGCAGCAGCTCGGCTACCGGCGGCAACTCAGGCCGATGCATCGACGCCAGGGCTCCCCGATGGAGGTTAAAGCCAGTCAGCCCCTCCAGGAGGTCCGAGTCGCCGACGAATACCGGCACGTCGACATCCGCGAGAAGCGGTTCCAGGTCGGCCAGCCACTGCTCCAGCACGAGCACAGCACGTGGACGGTGACCGGCGGTAAGGGCCCGTGAGATGACCTTCGGCGATTCGGCGATGTAGAGACCGCCGGCCGGTTCGGTGCGACGTCTCAGGGCGACATCGGTCAGGTTGGCGAAGTCTCCGAGCCTGCCGTCGGTCAGGTCGTTAATTCGGATGACGTGGATGTGGGCCCCCTGGTGCGCTTCGACAATTCTTCCAGCATTCGGAAACATATCGGAAAGGCGCTGCGCTTAGTGTTGAGATGACGGCAACGAGGAGGAAAGGGGATCGCGTGTCGAATGCTAACCCGGTCTCCGCCGAATACCCGCCCGACGAGTGCCTGGATGCCGCCGTTGACGCGCTGCAGGGCCGCACGATCGCAGTACTTACCGGTGCCGGAGTGAGCACCGACTCGGGAATACCGGATTACCGCGGCGCTGGTGCGCCGGTGCGCGCACCGATGACATTCCAGAACTTCATGGCTGACCTCGACTATCGAAAACGATACTGGGCCGGCAGTCACCTCGGGTGGAAACGCTTCTCGGCGGCGCGACCGAACCCCGGCCACGCCGCGCTGGTCCAACTTGAGCTAGCCGGAATCGTTGACGGCATCATCACCCAGAATGTGGATGGACTTCACCTTCGGGCGGGCTCCCAGCGGGTCGTTGACCTGCACGGCACCATGGACCGGGTGCGGTGCCTGACCTGTGGCCAGTTTTACGCGCGTCAGAGTATTGCTGACCAGATCACCGCGGCCAACCCATGGATCGATACCGAGGAGGCCTTCGAGCTGTCTCCGGATGGTGACGTCGAGGTGCGCGATGTCCAGGCATTTGTGC
This sequence comes from Salinibacterium sp., assembly GCF_031364185.1. NCBI lineage: Bacteria > Bacillati > Actinomycetota > Actinomycetes > Micrococcales > Microbacteriaceae > Salinibacterium > Salinibacterium sp. The sequence continues at coordinate 19,577 of NZ_JANLVV010000364.1, forward strand.
TGCCGGAATGCTCGGTCTGTGGTGGTGTGCTCAAGCCGGATGTGGTGTTCTTTGGTGAGTTCGTGCCGAAGGAGAAGTTTGCCGAGGCTTCCGCGCTGATGCAGTCCGCCGATGCCCTGCTGATCGCGGGGTCATCCCTCATCGTAAATTCGGGGATTCGCCTGCTTGAGCAGGCCAGCCGCCGAAAGCTCCCGATTGTGATCGTCAATCGCGGCGTCACCAAGGGTGACAACAGGGCGACGGTCAAAGTGGATGCCGGCACCTCGGAGACACTCGTGTCGCTGCTGCATAGGCTCAGCGAGTGAGCTCGCTGATTTACCTCGTTCGCCATGGTGAGACCGAGTGGAACCGCCAGCAGCGCATCCAGGGAAGCACCGACATCCCGTTGAATGAGACCGGCCGCGCTCAGGCCCGCGCCACCGGTCAACTTCTGGCGGAATTCGAGCCGTCCGTGATTTTCACTAGTCCGCTCTCTCGCGCCTCCGAGACCGCGAGCATCATGTCGCGATTATTGGCCCTGCCGACCCCGATCGGTGTACCCGGGCTGGTGGAACGAAACTACGGTGCCGCCGAGGGTCTCGACTATCGCGAGGTGGAAGACCGATTTCCCGATCGCACCCTGGTGCCCGGGCAGGAGTCGAAGCGCGATCTCGTCACGCGATCCCTGCTGGCGGTGCTGGGCATTGCCCGGAAGCATGACGGCGCACCGATAGTGGTGGTGGCGCACGGGGGCGTAATCCGTGCAATTCTGGGTGAAATTGATCCGGATGGCTCGCACGGCCGGATCAACAACGGATCGGCACACAGCGTCCGCTACTCCGACGATCGGCTCTCGCTCATCACCTTCGATCTGTCCGCGGCGGCAGCCACGAACATCCCCGCATGATGCTGTGGACGCCTACCGCTTCGCTGAGCGCCTCCCCGCGGCATCGGTGAGCACCACGAGCAGTGCCTTCGCCGCATCCGGCCAGTTGTAGCGCTTCGCCCACTGCACCGAGGCGGCCGAACGGCGCGCCCATTCCGAGTGATCCTCCAGCCGACGAACAGCGGACACGAACGATGCCGTGCTCGACGGATCGAAGAAGCCTGCGGGGTCTCCCCCGATTTCGCGAAAGATCGGGATGTCACTGAGCAGCACGGGTGTGCCGAGCGCCTGCGCCTCGACGACGGGCAGCCCAAAACCTTCATCGCGCGAGGCGGAGACCAGCGCGGTGGCCGATAGCATGGCCTCCCGGTAATCGTCGTCGCTGGCGCCGTTGAAGAACTCGATCGATCCGGTAGGGGCGAGCATCGACAGTCGAGCCTTTTCATCGTCGGAGATTCGACTCATCAATTGCAGTCGGTAGCCGGGAAGATCAACCAGTGACCTCACGAGCAGGTCGACGTTCTTGTACGGCATGAATGAGCCCATGTAGACAAGGGTCCTGGACACGGGTGATGTGCGAGTCGACGCGTTCTCGGGCTGGTCGGTGCCGAGCAGCACGACGCTCATGGGGTTGCGCGTCATCCGGCGCTCGGCCATTTTCGCGCGCGTCGTCTCCGAGTCGACGAGGTGTGCATCGGCTTTGTTGAGAAGGCCGCGCTGGAAGCCCCACCACAGGTGGTAGCCGCGCCACAGCGCCCTCAGCGCAGGATTCAGGTCGCGCGGTGGAGTGCGGTGGGTGTAATAGATCAGGTCATGGATGGTGGTCACCAGGGCATAGTTGCGACCTCCCGGACCCATGGTCTGCATGGGGGTGAACACGACATCTGGAGCATATTTGTTGACCTGTCGTGCGATCCACGGCTCGCTCGCCGCCGTCGGATCGCTGCCCATGACCCACGGCAGTTTCGGCAGCATCTCGAGCTGGCGCTGGTCAGAGATCAGCATCGTCACCGGGTGCAGTTTCGACAGTTCCTCGACGAGCCGTGCGCCGTACCGGCTGATTCCGTCGTGCCGACCGAGGCGGGTGTAACGGCAGTCGAAGATGATCTTCACGCGAGCGACCCGTCGTCGAGGAAGTCAACGATCAGGGCCGCGGCCTCGAGCGGCTTTTCATAGTGCACGAGATGACCGACCCCGGCGAGGATCTCGAGCCGGGCATCCGGAAACAGGGTCTTCAGGCTGTCTTGCGCGGCGACCGTGGTGATGGGGTCACGGTCCGCGCCAATCAAGAGGGTGGGCACGTCGATCTTGGAGGCGAACATGCTTACGTCGGAGGAGATGGATGCCTCGAAACCCTCCACGACCGTGTCGCGATTGGCGTAACGGCTGAAGTAGCTGTGGTGTTGGGCATGAATCCAGCGACGCAGTGCGGGGTCCTTCGATTGCGCGAGGAACACGCTCATGAATCGCACCACGAGCCAGTTGCTCAGCAGGCTCTTACCTATCCGCTCGGGAAGAGCTCGACCGGCCCGGTAGTAGAGCAGCGTCAGGCGGCTCATAATTCCATTGGGGCCCTGTAGCGCCGGGGCAGCGATCGGATTCACGAGGATCATTTTCGGAGTCACCAGCCCTCCCGCGACCGCGGAGGAGACCACGATCGAGCCGAACGAGTGACCGAGGATGACCGCAGGGTGGTCGAGGTGCATCGCGCGTTCGAACTCGACCAGCCACGCCGCGTAGCCGGAAATGTCGTGACGATGGCCCACCAGGGGCGTGGACTGTCCGAAACCGGGCAGGTCGGGGCTGATGATCCGCAGGCCTCTCAGGTGCGCGATCACCGGCTCGAGGCCGTGGTGCTCACCCCGGTAACCGTGTACGACGATCACGGTGGTGGTGGCATCCACCGGCCCGTATTCCCAGAACTTCGTGGTGCTTCCCAGCACGTCAACGGAGCCCTTATGAGCAGGAGTTCCGGTGAGCAGGGCGGCATAGGGCGATTCGACGATCATCGTGACGAGTCTACGAGGATGACCGGTACGAGCCGTTGCCGTCACGCCGCGCAGCGCCAGGACCGCCACCGCAGGTGCAGACGTAGACTCGAAGAGTGACTTTTACCGCGCCCCTGCAGCTGCCCGGATTAGCCCTCGATCCGCAATGGTATCGCCGTGCCGTTTTCTACGAGGTAATGGTCAGGTCGTTTTATGACAGCAATGGTGACGGCTCGGGTGACATCGCCGGTCTCATCTCAAAGCTCGACTACCTGCAATGGCTCGGTGTTGACGCGCTCTGGATCCCGCCATTTTTCAACTCACCGCTCCGCGATGGTGGCTACGACGTCTCAGACTTCAACACGGTGCTGCCCGAGTTCGGCACACTCGAGGAGTTCCGGGAACTCGTGACGAAGGCGCACGAGCGCAATATGCGCATCGTCATTGATTACCCGCTCAATCACACCTCAGACGCACATGACTGGTTCCAGCAGTCCCGGGAAGACCCCGACGGGCCCTACGGCGACTATTACGTCTGGAGCGACACCGACGAAAAGTACCCGAATATCCGCATTATTTTTGTCGACACCGAAGAGTCGAACTGGAGCTTCGACCCTGTGCGTCGTCAGTTCTTTTTTCATCGATTCTTCTCCCATCAGCCTGACCTCAACTTCGAGAACCCCGCAGTTCGCGAGGCTGTACTTGGCACAATCAGGCACTGGATGGATCTCGGCGTCGACGGCGTGCGCCTCGACGCCATCCCGTACCTCTTCGAGTCAGAGGACGGCAATGGAGAGGGTGAGCCGAGGACCCATGAGTTTCTCAAGGAGATCCGCGCCATGGTCGACCGCGAGTATCCGGGCCGCGTCCTGATCGCGGAGGCGAACCAGTGGCCGCAGGAGGTCGTGGCGTTCTTCGGCACCGAGGACGAGCCGGAGTGCCACATGGCGTTCGACTTTCCTGTCATGCCTCGGATCTTCTATTCGCTGCGGTCGCAGCATGCCGGAGAGCTGGTGCGGGTGCTGGCCGAAACGACCGACATGCCAGCGGGTGCCGCCTGGGGCGTGTTCCTCAGAAACCACGACGAGTTGACGCTCGAGATGGTCAGTGAGGAGTACCGCCAGGCCATGTACGGGTGGTACGCCTATGACCCTCGCATGCGGTCGAACGTGGGAATCCGTCGTCGACTGGCTCCCCTGCTCGATAATTCCCGTGCCGAACTCGAGCTGGCGCACGCGCTGCTGTTCTCGCTCCAGGGCAGCCCGTTCCTGTTTTACGGTGACGAAATCGGCATGGGCGACAACATCTGGTTGCCCGACCGTGACTCGTCGAGGACGCCCATGCAGTGGACTCCGGATCGTAACGCGGGTTTTTCCAGCGCCGACCCCGGCAAGCTATTCCTGCCCGTGGTGCAGTCGTTGGTCTACAACTACAACCTCGTCAACGTCGAATCCCAGCTCGCCCAGTCGAGGTCGTTATTGCACTGGGTGCGAAACGTCATCCACGTGCGAAAGGGGCATCCGACCTTCGGCCTCGGGTCGCTCCGCGTGCTCCAGACCAATCACGAGTCTGTATTGGATTTCGTGAGGGAGTACGTCGGTGCCGGAACCCAGTTCGGTGACTCTCCTGAGTCGATCCTGTGCGTCTTCAGCTTCGCGCATAACCCAGTATCAGTGACCATCGAGGTCGATGGTTATGCGGGTGCGACCGCGTTTGACCTGTTTGGTGGAGGTGAGTTTCCGTCTGTGAACGACGATGGCACGGTGAACCTCACCCTCGGCACTCAGAGCTTCTACTGGCTGCACCTCGGGAATGCCCATTTTGCTGGCAGTCGCGTCTGAATACCGCGTCACGGGCAAACAGCGAGCCTGCGCGGTGCTGTCGCCCGCCGGTCGTAGCCTGATGGCATGAATAACTGGGGCCAGCTCGGCGTCTTCGACCTCGAGACCACAGGCGTCGATGTCGACACCGCTCGAATAGTGTCCG
>NZ_JANLVV010000369.1:0-2977 GCF_031364185.1 Salinibacterium sp.
CCGACGACGACTTCCTCTACTTCATCCAGAGGGCGACAGCGATCGCGGCGCGCCACGGCAAGACCCTCATCGGCTGGCACGAGATGGGCAGGAGCACCGCTCTGCCGACAGGCACGATCGGGCAGTACTGGAGCTTCACCACCCCGCAGGAGGGCGCAGCCGACCACACCCTCTCGTTCGTGAAGCAGGGCGGCAGGATCATCATGTCACCCGCCGACGTCGCCTACCTCGACATCAAGTACGACGCCGACACCGAGTTGGGGCTGGTGTGGGCGAACGGGCCGACGTCGATCACCGAATCCTACGAGTGGGATCCCGCGACGATCATCCCGGGCATTGGTGACGAGCAACTTCTCGGGGTCGAAGCGCCGTTGTGGAGCGAGACGACGGCGACGATGCGGGATGTCGAGTACCTGGCGTTTCCGCGACTCGCCTCGATCGCGGAGATCGCGTGGTCACCGGCGGGAGCGCGCGATGGCGGCGAGTTCCGCGGCCGCCTGGAACGTTTCGTCGCGCTTCTCGATGCGCTGGGCACCAACCATGGCGAAGTAGCCTGAACGTCGTGACCACCCTCTTCCACTCCGCGCGCAAACTCGACGCCCACGGCCAGGTGGACGACTTCTGGATGCTCGTCGACGGCGACACCATTGTGTCGACCGGGAGCGGACCAGAGCATCCCGAAGCGGCGGCCACCGTCGACGTTGCCGGACACTGGCTCGCGCCGGGATTCATCGACCTGCACGGCCACGGTGGCGGCGGCTTCGCCTACGACGGTGGACCGGATGCCCTCGCCGCGGCCCTCGCGACACACCGCTCCCACGGCACTACTCGCTCGGTCATCAGTCTTATCACCCGCCCGCTCGACGAACTCATGGCTAACCTCGAGGTAGTCGCTGCGGCCGCGTCGCGGGACCCGCTGGTGCTCGGCTCGCACCTCGAGGGCCCGTTCCTCGCGCAGGGCAATCGCGGCGCTCACGGCCTCGAATATCTACTCGAGCCGTCACCGGCGATCATCGATCGGCTGCTCAACGCCGCGCGCGGCACGCTGCGCCAGCTCACCATTGCTCCCGAACTACCGCAGGCGTTCGAGGCGATCGACGTGCTCGCCGAAGCGGGGGTCGCGGTCGCGGTCGGCCACACCATGGTCGACGAGGCACTCGCACGTGCGGCGTTCGACGCGGGAGCGCGGATGCTCACCCATGCGTTCAACGCGATGCCGGGCATCCATCATCGCGCGCCTGGCCCTGTGGTTGCCGCCTTCGACGACGAACGTGTGACCCTCGAACTGATCGCCGACGGGATGCACGTGCACCCCAGCGTGGTGCGCCTCGCGTTTAGTGCGGCGCCGGGCCGCATCGCGCTCGTTACAGACGCGATGGCCGCCGCCGGTTCGGTCGACGGGGACTACACGCTCGGCTCTCGGCAGGTGACGGTGCGCGAGGGTCTCGCGACGCTCCGCGGCACCTCGACGATCGCAGGCTCGACTCTCACGCAGGATGCCGCGCTTCGGATCGCGATGACCGAGGCCCGCATATCCCCTCTCGACGCGGTCACAGCGCTGACCCTCACGCCGGCCCGAGCCCTCGGGCTCGATCACCGACACGGGCTGCTCGGCCCGGGCTTCGCGGCCGACGCCGTACTGCTCGATCACGGATGGAACGTGACCGGAGTCTGGGCCGCAGGGGCGCGGGTCTAGCGAGACTGCTCAGGGAGGATGGTTGAGTTTGTGTAGTGACACGGTCATCGGAACCTGCCTGCCCAAGCGTCGCCACAGCGAGTTATTGAAGTTCCTCAACACGATCGAGAACAACGCCTCGACGGGGCTTCAGATCGGCCTGGTTCTCGACAACTACGCCACCCACAAACATGCCCGCGTGAAAGCCTGGCTGGCCACATGATCAGGCGTCCGACTTTTCGCTCTGCACGACCAATGGTTCATTTTATGAGGACGACCCAGAGAGCGCTCGCAGCTTGTCACAATTTGTCAGTCCGCACCGAAGGCGTCGCGGAGTCGCGGCCATGCCTCGGCTCGAACGTAGACAGGCAACTCATCGATAGGTACAGCCCGGGTTATGACACAGCCGCCCTTGATGGCCTCCGCGGTAAATGCGTCGACCCACGATCCTTCCGGCAGAAAGACATCCCATGTACGGGCGCCCGGCTCGATTACGGGTGCGATGAGGATTTCGCGGCCGAGCATCCACTGGATTGGGTGTTCCCAGACCCTGGAGTCGGTTGAGTCGAAGTACAACGATTTCATCAGTGGTTCTGAAGTCGCAACAGTGTGGGCCGCCTCGTCGACCAAGTAGGGCACGAGCTTCTCGCGAATGCTAATGAATCGTCGGAAAGTGTCGATGACTGTGGGGTCGCCGGTGCGGTTGGCGATGTTCCACGGGGTGCGGTCACGTGATGGGGTGCGGTGGTGGTTGAACTCGGAGTGGTATTGCATGATCGGCACGAATGCGGCGGCAGCGACCGAGCGCAGGTATAGCTCGGCGGTGGGGATATCTCCGCTGAAGCCGGCGAAGTCCCAGCCCCAGTAGACGATTCCGCTGGATGCCGCAGAGAGTCCGGCGAACATCGACCAGCGGAATGCCTCCCAAGTGGAATTCTCATCGCCTGCCCAAAATGCGCCGTGCGCCTGGCTGCCAGTGAAGCCCGCACGGGAGAAGGTGACGGGAGCTTTGCCAGCCGATCGCAGAAGATCGCCGTATGCCTTCGCGTAGTGCACAGGGAATCGACCGTTGCCCTCGTCGCCGTGGGTGCCATCGAGGTAGCGGAGGTCGCGCCCCCACGCGTGTTCGCCGCCGTCGGTTTTGAAGCCGTCGACGCCGAGGTCGTCGACGAGGTAGCGCCGTTTGTCGGTCCACCATTCGGCGGCGCGGGCGTCGCCAAGGTCGGGCATGAGGCCGAGCGGAAACCACCATCCGCGGTTCCGATACGGTCGAAGCGTGCCATCGGGGGCGAGCTCCTGAAC
>NZ_JANLVV010000008.1:0-4909 GCF_031364185.1 Salinibacterium sp.
GGCGGAGGATAGGAGGTATGCCACCCTTGATGCGCTCCAAGAGGAGATTCCGCGCATGACCGGGAACCGTCTGGACATCATCGAACTTTTCCAGGCTGATCTCGATCGGCTAATCGACCATGACGATCCGCTGGTTGAATCGTGGCGCGAGGACGCGCGCACGATTCTAGGAGTCGACGTGAAAGTGCGGCTCAAGAAGACTGGCTAGCCGGAGCCGGAGCTACCCGCGTCAGACAGTTCTTAGTGCTCTTCGGGCAGGCGTGAACGGAGTGCTGCCACCGTCCCGCGACCCGATCAACTGTTGAATCTCTCGTTCGGTCAATCCAGACTCGGTGAGGCGTTGGCCCACGGATGCTGCGAGTTCTGGCGTCTCCTGCGGGATCAGCTCACTGTTCGGTTCGCGCACTTTCCAGCCGCGGCTGTTCATCTGACGGTAGAACTTCTGTCGTTCCTCAGGGGTTGCCTTACCGAGCCTGTAGGCGCGTTCGAAGACGGCCTGCATGGAGACACCCCACTCGAGCTTGAGATCTTCGAGCTTGCCGAGGGTGAGATTGTGCAGCTGTGGTCTGATGATGTGTTCTGGCATGAGAAATTCGGCCGCAAAGTCGTTTGCCTGGTCTTCCACGTCACTGTCGATGTATGCAGTGTGGAGTACGAGATGCCCGAGCTCGTGTGCCACCGTGAGCCGTTTGCGATCTGTGGGCATAGCCGAGTTGAGAGTGATGACGGCATGGTCGCCCGCCCATTGAGACATCCCGTCGATCCGATGAGTGCCAAAGTCTGCCTCGACGATGATCACGCCCGCCGATTCGACCCATCGAAAGAGGTTGCGAACGGGACCAATAGGCATTCGCCACGAAGCCCGAAGCATCGACGCGGCGTCGGCCGGAGTGCGCTCACCGGGATCGACCTGGATCACATGATTCTGAGGTCTCAGCGGAACACGTTCCAGCAGATACGACGAATGCATTCGAAGGAGGTTTAGCTGAGCTTCAACACGCTTCCACTCAGTCGGCTTGGCGGTCTTCTGTCTGCGCATATGAGCATCTGCCGCGATAGCGCCATGCATCCTGAACTGATGCCGCAGGAACTCCGGAGTCACACCCAGGGCGACACCGAGCTTGCCGATCATGTCGTCATCAGGGTCTCGAAGATCATTCTCGTAGCGCGAGAGAGCGGCCTGAGTAATTCCGAGAGCATTAGCCAACTCTTCTTGCGTGATATCGGCTGCTCGTCGGAGGACAAGAATCACGTCACCGACGCGGCTGGTCATGTTCCACTCTCCTCCTCAGCCTCGCGAATGACGCCACTGAGGTCGATTTCGGGTAGATCCGGAGCCACGGGACTCCAGGCGAACCCTGTCGCCGAATCGCTGTCGCGGCGAAGTCGAATAGCCCAGACCGGGTTGTCCTTGCCATTACGGAATGAAAGCACGGCCTCGCCAACCGCGCGCAACTCTGCATCCCACATGTAACCCAACGCGAGGCTGAACGACTCGAGGCCATCGAGTGTAAGAACACTGTTCGCCCAGAAAGCACTGGAGGCTTCGGTCGGATAGGCGGCGATCCGGTCGCCCGGATGGTGCCGTTTGAGCCGGATCAGATACTGAGTTCCGCTGCGAAGCTCGCGTATGGGTTCTCGGTCAACGACATGCACGCCCTCCGTCTCGCCAACAGCGCGCACGAGGCGATCCCAGATGCGCTCATGAAGGAAGTTCGCAGTGAAGCGGCTGGTGAAACTCGGAAACCAACCTGGCTGCCAGCTTCGGAAGGCTGCGTAGTCATCCCGAGACCCATCAACAGCATCGACGAATGCTTGCACGAACGGAGCGCCCAAGTCGGCCAGCACCTGATCGCTGTTGGGATTTTCATGCGAATACATGCCAGAAAATATACCACAAATGGCAAGCTTGCTCAGGATGCTGCGGCCCACGCGACCGCGAGCCGCAGCATCCTGAATCGCAGTTAGACGATCTTCACGAAGTACGGAGAGCCGAACGGTGTTGAGATCGCCCACGAGCCCTTGTCGACGTCGGCGGTCGGAGCCATCACCACGATATTGCCGGTGGCAGTGGCGCCGCTGTACATCTCGTTGATATCCGTGATGCTAGTTGGGATCACGATGAACTCCTGGGTGTGGGTCGTTCCCGCTGCTGAGACGAACTCGATGTCGATATCGATCCAGGGGGTGCCGCTCGTGCTGCCCACGTAGGTGTACGTCACCGGCACGAGAACGTACTGAGAGCCAGCATCCGCGGCCGCATTGAATTGGTTCTCTGCTGCGATCACGTCGCCGGCATTGAGGTTCGCCGCTCCGATCTGCACCTGCCAGACCGGGCCGCTGTTGTCAGTGATCTCGATGACGCTTCCCGCCGCTGCCGGGTTCTCACGAGACCCCGACTCCTCGACGGGTTCTGCTTCAACAGGTTCCGTTATCGGCTCGGTCGACTCCGCAGTAGACGGGTCACCGACGGGTTTCGCGACGTCGACGCTCGATCCGATCCCGGAGGCGATCGCGGTCACGCTCACGATGATGGCAACCAGCACGGCGATCGGGCCGAGGATGACGCCGGTGATTGCTTTGCCGCGACCGGGTGCCCCGGTGGCCAACGCCACGATGCCGAATATTAGTGCCGCGAAGGCGGGAAGGAACGCGACAAAGCTCAGCCCGGGGATGATTGCGCACACGAACGCGACGATGCCGAGCACGAGAGCGGCGACGGCAACCTTCCCACTTGAGGGCTTTGACGATAGCGGTGTCTGCGGTGGCGTCTCCACAGACGGAGCGGCGAGCGGAGGTGTGTTGATAGACATGATGTTTCCTAACGGAGTGCTGTGCCCAGCGCCGCGATGGCGCCGGAACCTGCGAGAGGCAAGTCGGTCAGTTGATCAGCAACCACCGACATTTGTTGAGACGCGCTCGTTATAGGCAAGAATTTGCGGCTAGATGGATAGTAGATACTCGGCTAGATGTATAGCAGGCGAGCGCAATTTCCCCAGATCTGTAGTGAAACAGAGTCGACTTGACCATGCCCGCCTAATTTTTTTGTCTTCGGATAGGCCGCCGGAATGTGCTGAATCAATTAGACTGTATTTGATTCAGAAAGGGAAGGAATCATGATCACCGAAATTGAGAGACAGATTGCGCGGATTAAAGCCGGGCGGGCATTGCTGGGCCTCGACCAGCGTGAGGCAGCTGTGCGCAGCGGACTTTCGCAGGCTATGTGGTCTCGCATCGAAAGCGGCGCGAAAATATCCTCCCTGGGCGAGATCATCGCCATTGCCCATGCTTTAGGTACCACCCCCGGTTATCTCACGGGGCAGAGCGAGCTTATGCAGCGCGTAGCGGTGGCTGCTCGCGCGGATGGTGTCGACACCAGGGCAGTTGAGGATCGCCTCAGGCACCTTATGGAGGTCGACGCGCTCTTCGACCGGATTGAGGCGAGCAGGCAGTGAAAAGCACCGAGACTGAAGCGGAACACAAGGCCATCGCGTTTCGCGATCGGCACGGGCTTGGTCTCGCTCCAATTAGAGATCTAGTGGCCTTGGCAGAGAACCGCATTGGTCTTGATCTCGTTTTTGAAGAGCTCCCTGCTGGGATAGACGCATTGACGACCAAAGATGGCGAGACGGGAAAAGTTTTTGTCGCCGTGGCAGCGACAGAGAATCTCGAACGCCAGCGATTTACGATCGCGCATGAGATCGGACATATCGAGTTTGGCGATCTCGTGGAGGGCTTTACTCCCCATGAAAATAACTTCGACGCAGAGGATCGAGCGCATACGTTTGCCCGGCATCTGCTGATCCCGCGGGAAGCGATGCATCACTTACTTGCTGAGGTCAATGCCCAGCGATTTGCTCTCGAACTTCGTCACTTGTCCTCGCTCGTGCAGTTCTTCGGGGTCTTGCCCACTGTGGCAGCCATCCAGTTGCGGGAGGAGAGCTGGATATCTGACGACACATTCTCCCAATGGGAACAGGAGACAGCACCACGCCTGTCTGTGCTATTCGGCTGGGACGCCGAACGTAAAGCGCTCCTCGCAACGAGCGCACAGAAACGCCCATCGCAGCGACTAAGTAGCCGCGCAGTAGACCTATATAGGCGAGGACTGGTGGCGATCGAGTTCGTCGCGAGTGTGACGGGTCGGCCAGTTAGCGAGGTAGAAGCCGACATGAAGCGATTCGATATCGAACCCGCAAAGCTGAGCTCGGCAACCGACGAGCCGTTTGTCATCGATGAGCTATGACGAAACTGATCGTTATTGACGCGGGTCCAACACTGAATTTCCTCTCCGCTGGGCACAAGGATCTGCTTTTGGCCGCAGTCGAAGCCATTGAGGGCGAGTTGCGGATGCCAGAGGAAGTTGAAGTTGAGGTGCTGGAGAAAGCGGGTCAGCGGAGCGCGGCGGTCGGTCGAAGTTTGAGGCGGCAGGAAGAAAGCTTCGAGGCCTTGTGCAGGCTGACATCATCACAATCATGGAGTCACCTCAGGATGACCCTGATTTGAATCGGATCGCTCGGGAACTTTTCACCGGCAATGTTGTGGCAATCTCTCAGCGCAGAAAAGACCTGGGCGAGACTATGGTCATCATCCACGCGCGCCGACAACAGGAGCTTGGAAATGACGTTATCGTCCTCATTGACGACGGCCCAGGGCAAAGGAGAGCGAAAGTCGCTGGGCTTCGGACAGTCATCGATACGCAAGCGATTCTTATCAAGTGCGCGAAGATCGGCACTATTGCTGATCGCGCCGCGATGAAAGTCATCTACGACCGACTGCGCCAGCTCGACGATGGGCTTCCACCGTGGGCCGCGGCTCGCCTTGCATTACGCGACCAGGCAACTTACGGATCAGATATCCAGTAGGGCGAAACAACGGGCGTCGAGACAGGGGCCGAGGCGTTGCCGGC
>NZ_JANLVV010000288.1:0-42763 GCF_031364185.1 Salinibacterium sp.
GGCGTTCGGCGGCCACGTCTGGGCCCGCCCACAAGAGTGGCCGGGCCTCGAGTTCGACGTGTGACCCACCTCGGCGCCCCGGCCCGCGTGGGTAGTTGCGCGCCGCGGGCGGCGCGAGCGACCGGGCTGCACGGTGCCAGCTGCGCGGGCCCTCATTGGCCGCTATCACCGCACCTGTGGTCTGGTCCCCTTTTGCCGTCCCCCCAGCCTGCCGCCTGGACCGTAGGAATCATCGAGAACGCCACTTCTGCTGCCTCAACCTCGATCTACCCAGCAGAAGTGGCGTTCTCGACGCCTAGCGCGAGCGTGCGAGCGGTGGGGAACAGCAGGCGGCGCAGGCGCAGAATGCAGCGCGCGGGAGCGGGAGCGGGAGCGGGAGACGCGGCAGCGGGAGCGGGAGCGGGAGACGCGGCAGCCGACGCAGGATGCAGTTACGCCGCGTCGAGTTCGAGCAGCAGCTCTTCGGCGAGCTTCTGGGTTCCGGGCAAGGGTTCCACCCAGACGCGCACTCGCCCGGAGGTGTCGGCGGCCGTCTCGAACGCGCCGACCCCACGACTGAGCCGTTGCAGCGAGTCGCCCAGGCTGTCGCCGCGTGCGACGAGCGCCACGAACAGGCCGTGGGGCAGGATCGCGGTCGTCTCCCCGGTCGAGAATACGGAGCGCAGCAGGTTCGAGAGTCCAAGGCTGCGGGCCAGCCGGGCCGGGCCGTTCGTGAGTCTGTTCGGAGCATCCACGATCACGAAGCAACGCTCGATGTCGGGTGATTCCGCGTAGATTTCACTGAGCCTGGCGCACACGTAGTCGTAGGTGGCGAGTCCGGTGAGGCTGTCAACGCTGGCGCGGCCGAGCAGCGTTTCGACTTCGGCATCGGCCCACCCCTCGGCGAAGGCGCGTGAGACGGCGTGCGGTGGCGCCGTGCGGAAGTGCAATCGATACGGGGTTTCGAGGTCTTCCACACCTTCGCGCATTCCGATCCCGGCCCCGGCGCGATGCCGGCCAAGCAGTCGGGCAGATTCGGATGCGTCGCGCCGGTGCGTGATCGCGTGGGCGACGTCGTCGACCGCGGCCGTGTGCCAGTCATCGAGGTCGCGCCCGGTGTGGGCGGCGCGCCAGGCAGCGACCAGGGCCGCCGCATCCGGTTTCGCGAATGGTGATCTCATCATGCCTAAGGAGAGGGGCTGGTCACCTTTTCATTACGCGACTTTCGCGCCCGATTCAGAGAGTGTAGTTTCACCTTGTGGGGCGGGGAGTCGATCACTCAGCCGAACGCAGCGACGCGGAGTTGATCAGCGCGGTGCGCGCGGGTGATTCCGGCGCCCACAGCCGACTTTTTGCTCGGCATTCCGGCCCTGCGCTGCGTGTCGCGCGCGCCTACAGTCGTGACGCTTTCGCTGCTGACGATCTGGTGTCGGAGGCGTTCGATCGAACGATCCGGGCCATTCAGGGCGGGCGCGGGCCTGATCTTGCCTTTCGGGCCTATCTCTACACGACCCTGCGGAGGCTGTCGGCCGAGCAGAGTTCCCGTGATGCCCGGGTGCGGGCCACTGACGATATCAGCGCGTTCGAGCGCCCCACCTCGAGTGCTGACCCCGCGGTGGCGTCGTTCGAGAATCGCGTAGTCAACTCGGCGTTCGCCAGTCTGCCCGAACGGTGGCAGGAGGCCCTGTGGTACCTCGAGGTGGAGAGGATGTCGCCGGCCGATGTCGCTCCCATTCTCGGCTTGACCGCCAACGGGGTGTCGGCCCTCGGCTTCCGTGCCCGCGAGGGGCTTCGCCAGGCCTACCTGCAGGAACACGTGGTTGCGGTGGACACAGAGTGCGCTGACGTGCGCGGTCGGCTGGGTGCCTACTCTCGCGACGGGCTCGCGAAGCGTGAGACGCTCGTGGTCGAGAGTCACCTGGACGACTGCTCGAAGTGTCGGGCGATTCTGGTCGAGCTGCGAGACGTGGGCCATGGCATGCGCGTGGTGATCGCGCCTCTCGTGCTGGGAAGCGCCGGCGCGGCCGCTTTGCTCGGGCTCGGACACGCTCCGGCCGCGAGCGCTGCAGTGCTGGTGCCGCGGTGGCGACTGCATCGACCCAGTGGTCGCGCGGTGGCGGCCGTCGCAGCGACGGTGGTGGGGCTCGCGGGTGCGGCAGTCGCGGCGGCCATGATCATCCCGACCCTGTCATCAGTGGATGTCGCGGCTCCCGTCGCCCAGCCGCCCACCGTCCAGCAGCCGGCGCCGGTCTCGCCCCCGACGGCCACTCCCCCGCCGAGCGCTTCGCCCACAACACCGCCCACCCCACCGCCGCCACTCGCACCGCTGGTGGATCCTTCGGCCCGGCCCGCGCCGCGCCAGCCCGCGCTCGCAGCGCCGCCTGCCAACCCAATTCCGGCCCTGCCCCCCTCGATCTCGCTGGCCTGGGAAGACACGGGCGACCTTGTGCTGGGTCGGGATGGCCTGATCGGAGTCGTGGTCACCAACACGGGCGTCTCCCCTGTCGCTGCGCTCTCCGTCAGTATTGACCTTCCCGCCGGGGTGACCGTCGACCTCCGGCGCACCGCGCTGATGGGCCCGCCGACCGGATGGTCGTGCGTCCCGGTCGGTGCCGTGGTGACCTGCTCAACCACGTCGTTCGCGCGAGGCTCCAGCTCGGTGGTGCGCATTCCGCTCGCCGTAGGCCCGGCCGCCGACACGGTCACCGCGCTCCGGGTGAGCGCCAGAGCCGGGGCTGTCGAACTCGCCGCGGCGGCGGCCGCTTCGGTTCGCGTCGCGGGATTCGGCGCCACGGTCATCCTCGATGGGGCCTACACGATCAGGGTCGCCGGGGCTTCGCTGCTGGACTGTGACGGTTCGCCGGGGTGCGTCGACGCCCGTGCGCGTGTGGGGTTATCGTCGCGGTGGGACAACAACGACTGGGTGATGTCCGAGGCCGGGACATCCACCACCCGATTGGATCTGCCGCCCGGCGCGACCGTGGCCGTTGCGCGAGTGTATTGGTCCGCCTATGTGCCATCGGGTGCCAGTGCTGCGGATCTCGGCGGCATCTCGCTCAGCGCGCCGGGTGCCGCGGCCGTCACGGTCGTCGCCGACCGCACGGATCGCACAAAAATCAGTGGTCGTGATGTCTACCAGTCATCGGCGGATGTCACGGCGCTCGTGGGCACCGGGGGCGGCGGCGACTGGGCGGCGGCGGGCGCCCCACTGGTCACGGGAACCAATACCTACGCCGGCTGGGTGCTGGTCGTCGTGCTCGAAGACTCCTCGTTGTCCCCCGGCCGCGTGGCGCTCTTCGACGGGCTGGCCACTGTCGCTGGTTCGGCGTCCGTGAGTTTCGATGTCGCGGTGGTGCCGGGTACCGAGGCGACACTGGGTGTCGTCGCCTGGGAGGGTGACGCCGGCAGCAAAGGCGATGCCCTCCTGGTCAACGATTCCCCGGCTGTTCCCGCGACGGGCCTGGGCGCTGATGACAACGCATTCGACTCCACGGCCGACGGATTCACGCGGCCCAACTCGTTTGGCGTCGATGCGAAACGGTTCAGCGCCATCACAATGCCCGCGTCGCGAGCGCGACTCACGGCGAAGACCGCCGGCGACGCGTACCTGATCGGTGCGGTCACGATCGAGAGCAGATAGTTCCGCGAAGTCGCGTAAGGGATCACCGCCGACACCCTCTCATCGGGTAGAGGGCGCGGAATCCAGATCCGAATTGAGGCGGAGAATGGTTCCCGAGTGCGGCGGCCGGGGCCCTGCCGCCGCACCATCCTCGGGGAGTTGACGCCGACAGTGGCACGATGCCGACAATGGATTGTCGCCGACAGTGGCACGATGCCGACAATGAATTGACGCCGACAGTGGCGCGATGCGGGTGGATGCCACCACAGCAGCCGCACGCGATACCGCCGTGCCGAAGCTGGGGTGCGGCGGCGCACAGGTTAGGGCCAGACTGGAGACATGGCTCATCGACCCGACACCGGTGACCCCGCGGCCGCCGCCTCTGCCGCCGCCGCGGAACTCGCGGAGCTGCTACGGCGCACCGTCGCCGAACTCGACGCACGCGGGGCGCACGACGAGGCCCTGGGCGCAGTCAAGCCCGGCCGAGGCTTCGGGCCGATCTCGACCGCGACGAAGATGGTGCGGGCCGGCCGCGCGTGGCGCCTCGGGGTGCTGCTTATCGACCGCAACGCCGAACTGTACGAGACCGGGTCGGTGACCCGCGCGATCGTGCCGCTGCGCGCGGTGACGAATCGCTCCGCCGAGGCCGAGGCGCGCCGAGACGATCGTCGGGCCGCCGCACGGGGCAATTTTCCGGATGGTGAGGTGGTGAACTTCGACTACAGCCCGATTGACACGAGTGCCGCTGCGCTCGACGAAGGCTCGGGCATCCTGAGCCTGCAAGAGGGGGCGGTCATGGTGCGCTGGCACGCGACCGACCCCGCCCGCCGGCTCGATAGCTACATCGCCGACCGACTGAGCCTGCTGGTAGCCGAATGAGCCCTCCCTCCCCATTCGAGCGTCGGCTGTCTGAGCAAGCACCCCGCCTGCGAGAGCTCTTCTTTCAGCTTTACGGCACTCAGGATTCGGCTCGCGGCGAATTCGACCTGCTGCTGGGCGACCTCGAAGAGTCGTGGGAGCAGAGACCGCCTAGCCTCAAAGCCCTCGACGACACGCGAGAGGCACACCCAGACTGGTTCGAATCGAACCGGATGCTCGGGGGCGTGTGTTACGTCGATCTCTACGGGGGCGACCTGGCGGGCATCCACTCGCGCATTCCCTATTTCAGGGAGTTGGGGCTGACCTACCTGCACCTGATGCCGCTGTTCGAGGCCCCCGCCGAGAACTCCGACGGCGGCTACGCGGTGTCGAGCTATCGCCGCGTTAACCCTGCCCTCGGAACGATGAGCGAGTTGGCGCAGCTGGCCGAAGAGTTGCGCGACAACGGCATTTCGCTCGTGCTCGACTTCATCTTCAACCACACCTCCAGCGAGCATGAGTGGGCCCGCAAGGCCCTGGTCGGTGACCCTGCCTTCACCGATTTCTACCTGATCTACCCCGATCGCGCCCAGCCGGATGCCTTCGAGCTGACGACGAGGGAGATCTTCCCCGATGACCATCCCGGCTCGTTCGTGCCGCTGGCCGACGGCCGTTGGGTCTGGGCCACGTTCTACTCGTTCCAGTGGGATCTGAACTATCGAAACCCCGCAGTGTTCCGCGCGATGGCCCGCGAAATGCTGTTCATCGCCAACCAGGGCGTCGAGATCTTGCGGATGGATGCCGTCGCCTTCATCTGGAAGCAACTCGGCACCTCCTGTGAGAACCTCCCCGAGGCTCACGTGCTGCTCCAGGCGTTCAACGCCCTGTGCCGGATCGCCGCCCCGGCCACCCTCTTCAAGTCTGAGGCGATCGTTCACCCTGACCAGGTGATGACCTACATCGGCGAAGGCGAGTGCCAGCTCAGCTACAACCCGCTGCAGATGGCCCTGATCTGGAACACGCTCGCCACCCGCGAGGTCACCCTGCTTTCGCAGGCCCTCGAGCGGCGCCACTCGATTGCCGAGCACACCTCGTGGGTCAATTACGTCAGGGGCCATGACGACATCGGTTGGACGTTTGCCGACGAGGATGCCACCGAGCTCGGCATTCACGGCTTCGATCACCGTCGCTTCCTCAACTCGTTCTACGTCGGGCGCTTCGACGGCTCGTTCGCCCGCGGGCTTCCGTTCCAGAGCAACCCCCGCACGGGCGACTGCAGGGTCGCGGGTACGACGGCGTCGTTGGCAGGGGTGGAGGCCCATGACCCTCTCGCCGTGCGCCGTATTCTCGCCGCGCACGCCGTCATCCTGAGCACCGGCGGCATTCCGCTGCTGTACCTGGGCGATGAGGTGGGGCAGCTCAACGATCTCTCCTACCGCGGCAACCCCGCGCAGGTGGGGGATTCGCGCTGGGCGGGCCGCCCGAGGTATCCGGAAGCTGACTATGCGCGTCGCAATGACAGCAGCACCGTTTCCGGGCAGATTTTCTCGGGGCTCATAAGGATGATCGCGGTTCGACGGCACACTCCCGAATTCGCCGGTGGTCGCCTCACCGTCTTCGACACCGGCAACCGGCACGTGCTGGGCTACCTGCGGCCCGGCGACGAGGCCACCGTGCTCGCCCTGAGCAACTTCGGCGACGAGCCACAGCGACTTCCGGCGATCGTGCTCTCCGGATTTGCCACCACCGGTGTCGACCTGCTCAGTGAGTTCGTGGTCGAGCCGGGCGACGATCTGCTGCTCGAGCCGCTGTCCGTTGTCTGGTTACGGTTCCCTGCGTCAGGCTGACCGAACGCTACTGCCCGATGACCGCGCCGAACCGCTCCGCCATCGTCGCGCGGTGCACACCGCGCAGCTCGTCGATCGAGATAGTGAACTCGTCCTGCACCTCGAGCACGCCGCTGTCGTCGGTGACGCCGATGCGAAGGTACGGGAAGTTGCGGCCCTCGCACAGCCCCTGGAATCGCACGTCATCTTCGCGCGGCACGCTCACGAGCATCCGGGCCGTCGATTCGCTGAACAGGGCGGCCGTGGCATCCACCCCATCACGGTCCAGGATCTCGGTGATCCACACACGCGCGCCGATACCGAAGCGCATGACCGCCTCGGCGAGGGCCTGCGCGAGCCCGCCATCGGCGAGATCGTGGGCGGATGCCACCAGGCTCTGCTCCCCGCCGGCACCGATCAGCGCCGCGAGTTTCAGCTCGGCACCGAGGTCCACGACGGGCGGCAGGCCGCCAAGGTGATCGTGCACCGTGCCGGCCCAGGCGGAGCCATCGAGCTCGTTTCGGGTGACGCCGAGCAGGTAGATGTTGTTGCCCTCGTCCTGCCAGCCCGACGGGATGCGACGGGCTACGTCGTCGATGATCCCGAGTACGGCAATGACGGGGGTGGGGTGGATGGGCGTCTCGCCGGTCTGGTTGTAGAACGACACGTTGCCGCCGGTGACCGGGATCTCGAGCTCGAGGCATCCATCGGATAGAGCCTCGACGGTTTTGGCGAACTGCCACATCACCTCGGGGTTCTCGGGCGAGCCGAAGTTAAGGCAGTCGCTGACGGCGACCGGGGTTGCGCCGGTCGCGGCCACGTTGCGGAACGCCTCGGCGAGGGCGAGCTGCGCGCCGCGGTAAGGGTCGAGCTGGCAGTAGCGGCCGTTGGCATCCGTGGCGACGGCGAATCCGAGGCCGGACTGCTCGTCGATGCGCACCATGCCGCCGTCGTCGGGGAAGCTCAGCGCGGTGTTGCCGAGCACGTACTTGTCGTACTGGTTAGTGATCCAGCTCCTATCGCTGAGGTTGGCCGAGCCGAGCAGGGCCAGCATGTCGGCCCGCAGGTCGGTCGAGCGGGGCAGCCGGTCGGTGGTGTCGGCCCGCAGGGCGTCGATCCAGGTCGGGTAGGCGACGGGCCGGTCGTAGACGGGCCCATCGACGGCCACGGTGCGCGGTTCGACGTTGACGATCTCTTCGCCGCGCCAGTGGATGATCAGGCGCCCGGTGTCGGTGACTTCGCCCAGCACGCTGGTTTCGACGTCCCACTTCTGCACGACCGCCAGGAAGCCCGCGAGCTTGTCCGGCGTGACGATCGCCATCATCCGCTCCTGGCTCTCCGACATCAGGATCTCTTCGGCCGTGAGGGTCGGGTCGCGCAGCAGCACCTGCTCGAGGTCGATGAACATGCCACCATCGCCGTTGGAGGCGAGCTCGCTCGTGGCACACGAGATACCGGCGGCGCCCAGATCCTGGATGCCCTCCACCAGCTTCTTCTCGAACAGCTCGAGGCAGCACTCGATGAGCACCTTCTCGGCGAAGGGGTCACCGACCTGCACCGCGGGGCGCTTGGTCGGCCCGCCCGCCGAGAACGAATCAGACGCGAGAATGGATGCCCCGCCAATGCCATCTCCGCCGGTGCGAGCCCCGAATAGCACCACCCTATTACCCACGCCGCGGGCATTCGCCAGGTGCAGGTCTTCGTGCCGCAGCACGCCCACCGCGAGCGCGTTGACCAGCGGATTGGCCTGGTAGACCGAGTCGAAATACGTCTCTCCGCCGATGTTCGGCAGGCCGAGGCAGTTCGCGTAGAACGAGATACCCGAGACGACGCCGTGCACAATGCGCGCGGTATCGGGGTCATCGATGTGACCGAAGCGCAGGGCATCCATTACCGCGACAGGTCGCGCTCCCATGGAAATGATGTCGCGGACGATGCCGCCGACACCCGTCGCAGCGCCCTGGAACGGCTCGATGAAGCTCGGGTGGTTATGACTCTCGATCTTGAAGGTGACCGCCCAGCCCTCGCCGACATCCACCACGCCGGCGTTCTCGCCCATGCCCACCATGAGGTTCTTCTTCATCTTTTCGCTGACCTTCTGCCCGAACTGTCGAAGGTAATTCTTGCTGCTCTTATACGAGCAGTGTTCGCTCCACATCACCGAATACATCGCGAGCTCGCCGCTTGTGGGCCGACGCCCCAGAATTTCGCGGATGCGCAGGTACTCGTCCTCCTTCAGGCCGAGCGCGGCGTAGGGCTGCACCTTCTCGGGAGTGGCGGCGGCGTTCTGGACTGTGTCGACAACCTGATTCACGACGCAATTCTACCCAGCGACAATTCTCGCGGCGCCGTCCAGCGGCTAGGATCCGTCGTTCGCGTAGGTCATGCAATAGTTCCCAAGCAACAGCTTGTCACCGTAGGGCTGGGTGTCGCCGACTGTCGCGTCGCTGATAGCGAAGATCTCGGCAATCATGGCGGTGCCGACGAGCTCGTCGTTGCCGAACTCTAGGGTGCTCGTCGAGTACGTCCCATCGCCTCCCGTGGTGGGATCGAAGGCAAGACTGGAGATCACCACGGGCCCGCCGGTCTCGCTCAGCGTGATCAACTCAAACTGCGGGAGCAACCCGGCGTCGATTGCCTCTTGCGACAGGGTGACCGAGAGCTCGGTTCCATCCCCGAAGACCTGACCATTGCCGGGCCCGGCCGCGACAGCGTTCGACGTGAAGAGCGTGAGTTCCGGGTCTGTTTGTCCCTCGTAAATGCTGCAGTCGGTCGAGAGCGTTTCGGAGCCGGAGCCGGAGCCAGAGCCCGCGGAACCCTCTTCGGTGGCTGGAGCGACCTGTGCGCATCCTGCCAGCAGGAGAGAGGCTGTGATGAACGCGACGAGTGTGCGATTGGTGGTAAGGCTGTTCATGAGACTTATTCTGGCCCAAAAGTGCCACCTGGTGAGTATTGGATACACGGTTCGCGCCACGGCGGGTCAGACAAAACTGATTCTGTGCACGCCACCCTGGACACGGCCCCCTGCCTGCCGCCTGCCGCCTGCTGCCAAGAGTGCGCAAACTGTTGCTACCTTTGCAGCGATAACCACAGTTTGCGCGGTCTCGATGCGGTGCGGGAAGCAGCGGGCGAGGCATCCGGAGCTTACTGGCGTGACCGACTGGTACTAGCGGAGAGGTGGATGATGAGGCGCCCGTGGCAGACTCAGAGGGTGCCCGCAGTAGCCAGCCCCGAGACATCACCCCTGCCCGCTCTGAGCTGGGGGCTCATCCCCGCGACGCTGCTGAGTAGCTCTGCGCTTCTGCTGTTCGCCCTGCGCGGCACCTCGCCAGCCGTCACGGTCGCCGGCTACGGGATGCTCGCCGCAGCGCTGCTCATCGCGTGGCTGTTCGACCGCTCCCGCCGCACCGACGGACTGTTCCGCGACCTGGTGTTGATCGCGACCGGCATGGCCATCGTGTCGACGATCTCGGTGGAGGCGAACATCGGTTGGGGTAACTTCTTCCTGCTCGGGTTTGTGCTGGCGGCGGCGGTGGCCGCGCCGTACCTGATCTCCCGGTTCGTGTTCCGCGACCGCGTCATCCGGTTCCCGTGGCGCGGCGGCTGGCCATGGAGTCGCGTGCAGTGGGGCTACGTGGTGCTGGTGCTCTTTCTCGGCTGGCTCATCCTGCCGTTCTACTTCATCACCTCGGGCGTCTACCTGAACTGGCCGGCGGTCACCGAGTGGCATGAGATTGCCCGACTTTTTGTCGGGGTGAATGCGGTAGGAACCTGGGATGAGCTGTTCTTCATCCTCACCGTCTTCGTGCTGTTCAAACGACACTTCCCGGTCTGGCAGGCCAACCTGCTGCAGATGGTCATTTTCGTGTCGTTTCTGTGGGAACTCGGCTACCAGGCGTGGGGGCCACTGCTGACGATCCCCTTCGCGCTGCTGCAGGGGTGGATCTTCTCTAAAACCCGCTCGTTGCCCTATGTGCTCACCGTGCACCTGCTGTTCGATCTTGTCGTGTTCCTCGTGATCGTGCACGCGCGAAACGACGGCGTCATCGGGATCTTCCTCGTCTCGCCCTAAGGCGTTTGTCGCTCCTCCGGCGCCTCGACGCCGATGAAGCGGAATGCCGCGCCCGTAGGATCGGCCGCTGAACCCTGCCGACCGAACGGCGTGTCGACGGGCGCTTCGAGCACCGATCCGCCGAGCTCGATGATCCGCGCGGCTGTGGCATCGGCATCCGCCACCCCGAAGTAGACCACCCACGCCGAGCGTTCCACCGGCTTCATGGTCGAGGTCGCGTCATAGATGCCCGCGACGGGCGCGGCGCCATCGCTGACCGTCGACATCCTGAACTCGTCAGAATCGCCCATGACCGACAGTTCCCAGCCGAAAACCTTCTCGTAAAACGTTGATGCCGCGGCGAAGTCGCGCGTGTGTACCTCGTACCAGACCGGCGCGTTGGGCTCATTGACAACCAGAAAGCCGCGGTGTGCATCCTTTTGCCAGCCGCCCACCATGGCACCGGAGGGGTCGATGATGTTCAGCATCGTGCCCTGCCCGCCGACCCGAAAGTTGTTGATCACCTGACCACCATTCGCCGCAGCGAGCCCGGCAGTTGCCTCCGCATCATCGGTGAGGAGAAAGGTCGTCCAGGCATCGGGCCCGCCGGTATTGTTGCCCTGGCCGATCAGCCCGGCAACCGGAGCGCCGTTCAGGAAGAAGGTCACGTAGCCGCCGTATTCCTCCGGCCCAGACATGTGAGTCCAGCCGAACAGCGTGCTGTAGAAGTCGATCGCCGAGGCCGGGTCTGACGACAGCAGGTCTATCCAGACCGGATTCCCAGCGAGAGTGGTTTCGTGCGCGGGCATGTCGGCTCCTTGTCTTCGCAAAAAACTCAGCACGGGCCGAGGTGATGGGGTTCATTCGACACCCAGGGGGCCTCCGCGTCAAGGTCGGCTGTGCACACTTCGCGCGGCGGGAGTAACAAGCTCGTCTGGCGGGAGTGAGCAGCAGGCGGCGGGAGTAGCAACTCCCGCCGTGGGGGAATATCTCCCGCCGTACGGCGGTGGTGGCGGCGCGAGCCGGGGGGGGCGAGGCGGCGGGGAGAGCAGCAGCTCGCTCCGGCGGGTGTTGTTCGCGAGTGGCGGGAGTAGCAACTCCCGCCGCGGGGCGCAACTCCCGCCGCAGGGGAGCAACTCCCGCCGCGCACCCAGGCGCGGCGGCGTGACCGCGTTAAGCCCGGGTGAGGGCGGCGATCGCGCTGGTGAAAAAGGCGAGTCCATCGGTGCCGGAGCGCATCGCATCCCCCATGTCTGGGCCGAAGCCGGGCTCGGTGGCATGCTCCGGATGTGGCATCAGCCCGACCACGTTTCCGCGCTCGTTCGCCACCCCCGCGATGTCGTTCATCGAGCCGTTGGGATTCACGTCGACATACCGGAACACCACCTGGCCGTTGCCCTCGATGCGCCGGATGGTCTCGTCATCGGCGACGAATCGGCCGTCGGCGTTCTTCAGCGGGATGACGATCTCGGCGCCGGGCGCATACTCGTTCGTCCAGGCGGTGGTGTTGTTCTCGACGCGCAGCTTCTGGTCGCGGCGGATGAACTGCTGGTGCGCGTTGCGGGTGTGGGCGCCGGGCAGTAAGCGGGCTTCGGACAGCATCTGGAATCCGTTGCAAATGCCGAGCACGGGCATCCCAGAATTTGCGGCGTCGATAACCTCCGCCATGATCGGCGCGTGGCTGGCAATGGCCCCGGCGCGAAGATAGTCGCCGTAGCTGAAACCGCCGGGCAGCACGATCGCGTCGACCCCGTGCAGGTCGTGGTCGCCATGCCACAGCGCGACGGCTTCCGCGCCGGCGATGCGGATGGCACGCTGCGCGTCGCGGTCGTCAAGCGAGCCCGGGAAGGTGATGACACCGATTTTCATTCGGCGACCCTTCATTCGGTGACCGAAATGCTGACGACGTCCTCGATGACGGTGTTCGCGAGCATGTCTTCGGCGATCTCCCGAACCTCGGCGAGCGTGGCGTCATCCACTGGGCCATCAATGGTCAGTTCGAAACGCTTGCCGATGCGCACCCCCGTGTAGCGGTCGTGGCCGAGGCGGGTGAGGGCGCCGGCGACAGCCTTGCCCTGGGGGTCGAGGATCTCTGCCTTAGGCATGACCTCGACGACGATGATGGGCACCGAAACACTCCAGGAGTTCGTGGGCGGACGACACGATTCTATGCGACCAGTGGATGCTCGGCGGTGGCCGCACGCATCCCGAACCAGTGCAACCGAGCTCACTCCAGGAACAGCACCACGATCGAGGCGACCACCGCCAACGCTCCGATGCCGGCGAAGATGATGCCCAGAAGCCGTACGAGTGACTCATCGGGGGCGGATTTCTTGAGGTAGCAGTTGCCGGTGCTGCGCTGGCGGTGGAACACCTCAAGGCTGTCATTATCGTGGGGTAGTGCGAGTTCGGCCTCGGTGAGTGCGCGATGGTGAACGTCACCGTCCGAGGACAGCCAGTTCAGCTGCCCCTCGTTGATAGCGGCCGGGACCGTATGCCACGGCCCGCGCGAGAGCCGCATGGCCAGCAGGATGGCAAAGCACACGGCCCCGCAGCCCAGCCCGACAATCGTGAACACCTCGGCCAGGAGGCTGATGGTTGTCACGGTGCCAGACATACGCCAACCCTACGGGCGCGGGCGCCAGGCCGCGGAATATCCCACGCTCGACTCGTCGTATGGCACAGCGGCCGGACCCCGGTGGGCTTCGGGACCAACCGGCATCCAGCCGCTGTGAGTTTAGGGGGTGACGTCCTGAGGCGAGACGTCACAGCCGTGATCTTAGTGAGCCCCGCCTGTTCCCGCGAAGTAGCGATGGAATGCCGTGGCCTCCATGGCAAAAACCCCGCCCTGGCCTAGAGGAATGGACCGCCACCAGTCAACGTCGACCGCCTGGTGCGAACCGGCGACGACCGAGGAACCTGTGGCTTCGAAGTAGCCCCACGGGTTTCGTATCACGACGTAGTCGACCGGCCTCACGGCGAGCTGCTGCCACTCGAGACTCGTCGCGAGTCCGAGTGAGGTGGCGTAATGCACCCCGGGGTCGACCACATCGGCTGGGGCGAGCAGCTGAGGTCCTGGGGAAGGCCAGGCAATGGGCGGAACGGTGTTGCCGGGCAGGATGTGCGGATCGACGACGGACTTCCGCATCGGCTCGTAGCGCCGCATCCAACCGAGCACCGAGTAGGCATGCCCGCCCACCACGTTCGCGTCGGTGTAGGCGACTCGCCCTTCCGCACTGTCGCCGCCGTGGGTCCAGGCGACCATCGGTGTCGTGGTTCGACCGCTGGAGCAGTGCGTTTTGATGAGTTCGAGAATTTGCGGTGATGTGAAGCTGGAGTGCCAATTGCGATAGTCCTGCAACCCGGTCAGCGCGCGCGCGGCGATGGACGGGTCACCACCCGAGATGCTCGGGATGGCCGGGAAATCGTCGGAACTTCCCAGGCGCCACTTGGCGTAGGCCTTCTCGTATACGGCGGGCCAGATCTCGCCAGCCTCACTCGAGCGGGCGAACGTGGGCCCTCCTCCGTTCGTCAGGATCCGATCGGTCACCTCCACGCTGCCCCAGCCGGCATCACCGAAGAAGCTGACCTGATGCTTGAAGGCCTGGTTGTCGTGGCCGGTAGCGCGAGTCTTGTCGGCAATGGTGGAGGGCATCGACCATGCGACGGAGGCAAGCGCGGCGATGAAGTAGCAGTCGCCGACTCCACCCTGCACCGGGTCGAGAAACTCGGTTGCCTCGTTGTAGAACCGGCCTTCGTCGTTCCATTCGAAGCCATCGGGGTGATACCCGGGCTCCAAGGGAAACAGGATGTCGAGCACGCGCCTGTCGAAAAGCCGCTCCAACCGCTCAGCGCGCGCCCGGGGCGTTTCGGAGAACTCCACGATCGTGCCGGTGCGGGTCGATAGCGCCGCGCGGATGCGCAGGTCGCCGAGGGCCTTAACGCCCAGCAGCGAGGCAAGCTCGGCGAGCGTGCGAACACCGGAGAGATCGGGCACTTCGTCGGTGTCGACATCGTTTCTGGATGTGCGGGTGTGATCTTCGAGGTGTGGCCGTTCTCGAACCACGGTCCCGTTCGTCCGCTGAACCCGTCCGACGTACAGTGGCGAACCGTTCGCCGGATCGAAGAGTTGCGTGTAGGGCATCTGGAAAATTTCTTCGAGCAGGGCCGGTCGGTTACCGATCTGGTCCCAGTTGATTGAGCGATTCGCGATGATCTCGGCCAGTGCGTATGGGTTCGGCACACCGGTATTGGCCAGGGGCGATTCTTCGGAATGTGACGACTGTCGCGGCTTCTTTATGCCGGTCGCCTCGGCGTCGACCACACCGCGGGTGTGAATCGTCGATGGTGTTGAGGTCATTGGGTGACACCTTTCTCCTTCGGCGCGAGGGTGTCTCGCATCAGTACAGGAGTCGAAGGGGGCCGGGGTGATACATCCACCCGCAAAGTTCGAAAACCCTGGCGCTCCACGTATCAGGGGCCGACCGGGCGGCTCCTCATCAGGAAATAAGGAGTGCCCGTGTCGCACGCTCGAGGTTCGATATCTATTGCTCGGCGGATTCGATTTCGTCGAGTGAAATTCTGGATTCGTCGCTATGGGCCGCCCGAGATCGTGGGCACGGTCACCATGCTGCTGGCGGCGAACATCACCGGCGGCCTGACATCATCCACCGTCGTTATCGCGCTCTCGGCGCTGCTGGCCGGGGCCATAGGTTTCTACGCCGTGATGGGGATGACCGTCTACCGCGAGCAGTGGGTCATCTGGGGGCGGGATGTTCGGCCACGGCTCTCGACTGTCGTGCATCGCACCACACTCTGCCTGCTGGCCGAATTTGGCGCCACCGAGTTCGTCGATCTCCTGCTGCTCAGGCCGGTTCTGCTGTTCGGCGGCATCCTGCTTATCGGCGACACGACGGGCGGCCTCGTGGCGGGGAAAATTGCCGCTGATGTAATTTTCTATGTGATCGCTGCGGTTGCCTTTACCGTCACTTCTCGGCGGGGCATGCGTGAGGTGCCTGCGCGCTGATCGCCGACGGTCCCGCGGCTGCCTCAGCCGACATGGATGCCCGGCCGCTTAGCCGGATCCTTCTCCACCTCGCGCAGGATTTCGCGCACGATCGGTGCGGTGTCACCCCGGCCAAGGATGAGATAGCGCAGCAGGTGGCCCAGCGGATTGCCCTCGGACCACTGGAAGTAGGCCTGGGGCTTGAGGCCAGAACCGTCCCGCAGCGCCAGCAGGATCGCGGCGATCGCGTTCGGTACGGCAGGGCTCGCCGCGCGGAGGATGCGGTGCCCGTCGATCTCGATCCCGCGAACGTGCAGGATGTCGCCGAACTCGGAGGGATCGATGACCTGAATCTCGAGGAACAGGATGTCGGCGCGCCCCGGCACCGGATTCACCCCGCGTTGCTCGCGTTCCTTCGCTCGGTACTCAGTACGATCGCCTCCATCGAGTTTATTGGCGATGATGTTCAGCTGGCCGTCGTGGAGTGCCGACTCGTCGATGAACCGTTGTGCGGCCTTGTCGAACTCGATGCGTCTGGCCCTCAATTCGGTGGTGCGCGAGACACGCGAGATCAGCGAGATGATCACGATGCCCAGGATAAACAGCGCCGAGATGGCGATTCCATCAGGTTTCTCGCGAATATTCTCGATGAGGGCGTAGAGCAGAATGAGCGTGAGGATGCCGAAGCCGCCGCTCGCCGCGCGCTGCCTTTTGCGGATCGCCGATATCGTCACCGCAATCGCGCCGGAGACCATCATCGCCAATATCCCGGTGGCGTATGCCCCGGCCTGCGCATTGACATCGGCGTTGAAGCCGATGGTGATAACGATGCTAATCGCGGTATAGATCAGCACTACGGGGCGAACCGCGCGGCTCCACTCGGGTGCCATCCCGTAGGAGGGCAGGTACCGCGGCACGATGTTGATCAGGCCGGCCATGGCGGAGGCGCCAGCGAACCACAGGATGAGGATGCTGCTGATGTCGTAGACGGTCCCGAAACCCTCGCCCAGCAACCCGTGTGCCAGGTAGGCGAGCGCGCGGCCATTGGCCCCGCCGCCGGGCGCGAACTGCTCCGCCGGAATCAGGATCGTGGTGACCAGGCTCGACGAGAGCAAGTAGACGCTCATGATCAGTGCCGCGGACGTGAGCAACTTGCGGGTGTTCCGGATGCGCGACTCGAGCCGCTCCTGGGGCGTCGCACCCTTGGCGGCGACCAGTGGCATCATGCTGACTCCGGTCTCAAACCCTGACAGGCCGAGCACCAGGAGGGGAAATGCGAAGAGTGCGGGAAGGACGATTCCGTTCCAGCCGCCGCCGCCCGACCCCAGGGCAGCAATCCAGTCATCCACAGCGATCGGGTTGGCGGCGATGTCGATGAAGCCGGCCACGATCACGGCCGCGTTGAGCGCAAGAAATACCGCCACCAGCGGGATCGCCACGTTCACCGCTTCGGTGAAGCCTTTCAGGAACACTCCCCCGAGAATCAGCAGCAGCACGATGGTGATCAGTACAGCCTGCCCGCTGAGTGCCTCGGGGACGAAGGGGTTCTCGAGAAGATGCACTGTGGCATCCGCCGATGACAGGGTGATCGTGATGATCCAGGAGGTCGCGACAAAGCCGAGCAGTACGAGCACGAAGAATTTGCCCCGCCAGAAGGGCAGCAGCCTCTCGAGCATCGCGACGGATCCCTGCCCGTGGGGGCTTTCCTTCGCCACCCGTCGATACATCGGCAGCATGCCGAGCAGAGTGAGTGCCACGATCAGCAGCGTGGCGAGGGGGGAGAGTGCACCCGCCGCCAGCGCGGCGATGCCCGGCAGGTACGAGAGGGTCGAGAAGTAGTCGACTCCGGTGAGTGTCATGACCTTCCACCAGGAGTGCGCGTGCGCCGTCGACTCGGCGACCTCGGGGCCGTTGGGCTGCACCTTGTCATTGAGCAGCCATCGCGCGAATCGACTAGTGGGCGGTGGTGCGACACCCGCTCCCACCACGCTGGAGGGGAACTCGATGACCTTCGGTTTGCTCACGGCGGTGCTCCACTACGTTATGGCCCTGCAAGGAACCCTCGACCATCATGCCATTTCCGTATGAGCGCAACCCGCACGAGCGCCGCGCCACCGAAGTGAGTGAGCCAGACTGGTTACGTGAACGCAGACACCGCCATCCAGTCCAGGATCGTGCGGGTGCTCGTTGCGGGACAGGTACTCGCGGGACTCGGCCAGGGCGCCACTCTTGCCATCGGTGCCGTCATCGCCAACGAGGTTGCGGGCGAAGCGTTCTCCGGTGCTGCCGCGACGTCGAGCACGCTGGGTGCCGCGATCGCGGCGATCCCTCTGGCGCGCCTTGCGCAGCGGCTGGGGCGTCGGCCGGCGCTGGCGCTCGGTGCGGCTACCGCCGCAAGCGGCTCCATTCTCACCGTCATTGCCACCGGGCTTGAGTTCTTTCCCGTCCTCATCGTGGGGTTCGCCATGCTTGGTGTTGGCACCGCCGTGGGACTCCAGGCTCGCTTCGCGGCAACGGATGTGGCTGAGCCATCGCGCCGGGGGCGAGACCTGTCCCTGGTCGTCTGGTCGACCACGATCGGCGCGGTGGTCGGACCGAACCTTTTCGGCCCCGGGGTTGCGATCCAGGATGCGCTGGGCCTTCCCGAGCACACCGGCTCTTTTGTCATCGCCATCGCCGCGCAGGTAATGGCATCGCTTCTCTACCTCACCGCGCTGCGCCCAGACCCTCTGATACTGGCCCGCGGGAGGGCCGTGCTTGCTTTAGCGACGCCCGATGCCGGGGTCGTTCGCGGCAGAATGGCCCTGGTTTTCGCGATTGGCTCAATTGCCATCAGCCACGCCGTTATGGTCTCCGTGATGTCGATGACGCCTGTGCACCTGAGTAACCATGGGGCAAGCCTGACGATCATCGGATTCACGATCAGTCTTCATGTGGCGGGAATGTTCGGGCTCGCGCCCCTCTTCGGGTGGGCGAGCGATCGCTGGGGCCGACTACCGGTCATTCTCGGCGGCCAAGCGCTGCTCGCGACCGCGGTCATCCTGATCGGCCTTGCCTCTGAGAGCACTCTGTTCGTGACCGTCGCGCTCGTCGTGCTCGGCCTCGGCTGGAGCGCCGCAACCGTGTCGGGTTCGGCGTTGGTATCCGATCTCGTGACGGGCGCCACTCGGCTTCGAGTGCAGGGTCGCGCCGACACCATCATGAGCCTTGCCGGGGCCTTTGGGGGCGCAGTTGCGGGACCGATTCTCGCGCTGATCGGCTATTCCGGGCTCGCGTGGGTTGCCGGAGGATTGGTCGTGGTGGTCGTGGTGGCCGCGAGCATCGTCCGCCCGCGGGTGCCGCAACTCCTGTAGCCCGTTCCGCCTTCCGACCCGCGCCCCGCTCAGCTCGCCAGAGCTGGGTAGTCGGTGTAGCCCTCCGCGGTGGGCGTGTAGAAGGTTGTGGGATCGGCCTCGTTGATCGGCGCGCCTTCCTTCCAGCGCACCACGAGATCCGGGTTGGCGATGACCGGACGTCCGACGGCCACTGCGTCTGCCGTGCCCGCCTCGACGAGTTCTGCGGCCTCGTCCCGGCCGGTGACGCCCCCGAATCCTGAATTGACCACGAGCGGACCGCCGAACCGGGCCCGCAGGTCCTGTACGAGGTCACTATCAGGCTGAGCGTGCAAAACGCTGAGGTAGGCCAGACCGAGCGGGGCGAGCCCCGTTATCAGCGCGTCGTAGGTGGCACGCGTGACATCCGCGTCCTCTTCCAGCACATCCTGGATGTTGTGGGACGGCGAGATGCGGATGCCGACCCGGTCGCCCCCGATCGCCCCTGCTACAGCGGTCGCAACGTCGATTCCGAGCTTCGCGCGCTCCTCGGGGCTTCCTCCATAGGAGTCGTCGCGCACGTTAGATACAGGGGAGAGAAACTCATGCAGGAGATAGCCGTTGGCGCTGTGTAGCTCGACTCCATCGAATCCGGCCTCGATCGCCCGTGTCGCCGCCGCGACGTGCTCGGTAACGATGTCGCCAACCTCCGATTCCGTGAGCGCGCGGGGGGTGGGGAATGCCTTTTTGCCGAGGGGAGTGTAGGTTTCGCCCTTGATCGCAATCGCGCTCGGGGCGACGGGAGTGAGCCCGCCGGTGGTGTCTTCGTGGCTCACCCGACCCCCGTGCATGAGCTGCATCACGATCGTCCCGCCCTCGGCGTGCACCGCCTCCGTGACGCGGCGCCAGCCGGCGATTTGCGCGACGGTGACGATACCTGGCTGACCTGGATTCGAGCGGCCGACGTCGCTCGTGAATACGCCTTCGCTCACGATCATCCCAAGGGATGCCCGCTGCCGGTAATACTCGACCATCATGTCGTTGGGCTCGCCCGAGACACCGGCGCGCATGCGCGTGAGGGGTGCCATGACGATTCGATTGGACAGCGCGAGGGCGCCGAGGCTGGTGGGACTGAACAACTGCATGATCCTGATTTCTCTCGAGGGGACTTTCGGCCGGCGCGATGCGCTTCGATTGCCTTCACCGAAAACGGGCCAGGGCGTCGAAGTATTCCCGCGCCGGCCCACCGCAAAATGTCCCGGCGATGGGGGCTTCGTCAGAGCCTGATGAGATGGTCGGCGACCTCTGCGGTTGCTGCGACCGCGTTCGCGTTCCACTCATCCGGACCCAGCGCCCAACCCCGTGCCTGTTCCGGCGACTTGCCGAACCGGACGTGGCGCCGCACCAGCCTCTCGATACGGATGCCGTGCTCGACCTCCACGAAGAACGTCACATCGAGCAGCGAGAGGGCGCGCTCCCATAGCAGCAGGTAGTTGCCTTCGACCACCACCGTTGATGACTCCTGCAGAATGGTGGCCGCCTCCGGCACCGGCTCCTCAGTTCCGCGGTCGAAGCCGGGGATGACGACCGATCTGCAGGAGTTGCGAACATCAGTGAGGGTCGACACGAACCCGTCGATGTCGAAGGTGTCTGGCGCGCCCATCCGCTCGCGGCGTTCCAGGCGGCGCAGCTCTGACTGGGGAAGGTGGAAGCCGTCCATCGGAAGGAGCGCGGCAGCGGGTAGACGGCCGACGAGCGCCGCGGCGATGGTGGATTTACCGGCACCAGGCGGTCCGGCAATTCCCACGAGCAACCGGCGGTCGGCGGAGGTGGCGGCGCGGGCGTCGGCCACGAGGGCTGCAACCTCGGCAAGCGAGCTGAGGATCACAGCATGCCGGCGGCGGCGGCATCCTCGACGGCAAAATCGGCCCAATCCCGGTAGCCGATCGCGCTCGGGTGGAACAGGTCGGTCGCAAAAAAGCCTTCGGTGTATGGCGGCGGAGGCGGCGACATGTGCACGGTGTCGAAGGTGGCGGCGACGCCGCGGGCAGCATCCTCGAGGCTTTGCGAATGCAGGTAAAGGTTGAAGCGCAGCGGATTGGGCAGCAACTCGAACCTGAAGAACGCGGGCAGGGACGACACCAAAACGACCGGGCTGACCGCAGTGAGTGCGGTCAGGATGCTCCGGATGTCACGCGCGAACGCCGCGCGAGGCCGCAACCCGAGCGCGTCGTTGGCGCCGATCGTGAGGAACACGACATCCCACCGCCCGGTCACCGCGGTGTCGAGGTAGTCCGTGACCAGGTCGCGCGCGGTGGCACCGTGGCGGCCCACGGCCTGCCAGTGGACGCCTCTTCCGGTGTGTGCGCGGAGCCCCCGTGCGAGGTTGCCCGGCAGCGCTTTATCCTGGGTGGCGGCACCCACACCCGCCGCCGTGGAATCCCCGAGCACGAGCAGTCTGAGCGGCTCGGGGCCGTCGAGTGTTCCCTGCCAGGGGTGTGCGGCATCCGGGAGCCTGGGTGTATCGCGCCGCAGCCTGCGTCCCTGCGCGATGAGCACGGGCGCGGCGGGCAGCATCGCGATTCGACTCAGCCTGCGGATCGCATTCATGGCTTGATCGTATAACTTTCATTATTCAGGAGGTGATGGGGCTGATGGGGTTGGATACCGTCAGTGGGACCTTTCCAGCCACTCCACACACTCCAACCCCACCACCTCCTGAATAATGAAAGCCGTAGGCTCAGAGGATGGACACCAGCGGCCTCGATGCCTTTCTCGCCGACCAGGATTTTGCCGGTGTTGTGTTGATTCGGGACGGTAACCGCACCGTCTTCGAGGCAGCGTCCGGGCTCGCGACCCAGCGTTGGGGCATCCCGAACACCCTGGACACCCGTTTCGACACCGCCTCCATCACGAAGCTATTTACGAGCGTGGCGGTGCTGCAGCAGGTCGGCAAGGGCAACCTCGACCTCGAGACCTCCATCCACCACTACGTCGACCTCGAGGGCACCGAGATCGGCATCGATGTGACGCTGCTGCATCTGCTCACGCACACCAGCGGCATCGCCGATGACGCCGATGAGGAAGAGGGGGAGGATTACGCCGAACTGTGGCGTGCGACCCCGAACTATTCTGTGATCGAGACGCGCGACTTCCTGCCGCAGTTCGTGAATAAGCCGCCGCTGGCTGCCCCCGGGGTCGACTGCCGCTACAACAACGCCGGCTACATCCTCGCCGGCCTTGCGCTCGAAAAAGTCACCGGCGTCCCCTTTCGACAGTATGTCTTCGACGAGATCTTTACCCGTTCTGCGATGCATGATTCAGGCTTCTATGACCGGCGGGATGCCGCGCCCAGGGTCGCCGAAGGCTGGGATCGTGTCGACGGCTCCTGGGTGCAGAACATCTACAGCTACCCCCCGATCGGTTCGCCCGACGGTGGCGCCCAGGTGACGGCGGCCGATTTGCTGACCTTCCTTCAGGCGGTGCGGGGCGGCGAGCTGCTCGATAGGGAGTTCACTGACGAGTTCTTCTCGCCGCAGGTCGAGCACGACGAGGCCACCTGGTACGGCTTCGGACTCGAGTTCGACATGAACGAGGACGGCACGGTGCGCTCGTACTACAAGGACGGCATCAACCCCGGGGCATCCGGAATCGTGCGCCACTATCTGGAGGATGGGCTCGACGTGGTCGTGCTCTCGAACTCGGAAGAGGGGGCGTGGGAGGTCATCCGCGAGATCGACGAGCGACTGGGCGGCTAGTGGTTGGGAGGCTAGCGTTCGGGCGGCCAGCTGCTCAGCGTGGGCGCTTCGCGGTGCCGCCGCGGTGGCGTCTGAGGAAGCTGGCGAGCGTTTCGCGCAGCCCGCGCCGGGGCAGCAGGCCCTTCCTCTTCGCGGCGTTGTAGATGCCGCCGGCCTCGAAGGCGGGCATCTTGCCGGCTTTCTCCCTGCGCGACATGTGTCTACGATACTCGCGCACCGGATCGCTACGGGAGCCCTCTGCGATACCTGAGAGCTCCCGTAGCGTGTCGAGCTGTCGCTATTCTCCGGATGACTCGTATCCGGCTGACCAGAATCCGGAGGCATCGCCCGGAGCGCTTTCGAAGCTGGGCGTTGTCTCAACCGCAGTTTTGGTCACCGGGGCCAAGGTCTCCGCTGGGGCAGAGTAGTCGACGGGGGTTGCGAGTCCAATTCCTGTTTCTGCAGCGCGAGCCTCTGACGCCGCGGCTTCCTCCGGCGTCGCCACACCCGAGATCTCTATCCGGAACGGTTCGCTGAGCTCGATGCTGCTTTCCGGGGCGGCACCCTCCCCCACGAAGCTCGTGTCGAGCCCGCTTGGGTCAGGGAAGCCGAGGTTGGGTAGCGAGGCCGAATCCGGGATCTTCGATCCAATCTCAGTCCACGTGGTGCTGTTCGTGTCGACTTGTCCCGCCCAAAATGAGGCACCAAGGCCGAGTGACGGGGCGTAACCGGCACTCGCCGTCGGCGCATTCTGCAGGTCGCCACTGAGACCCGCTCGAAATCCGCCGGCGTTCAAGGTGACGCCCACATTACTCACTGTCGGGCTGTCTGGACCTATGGCCCCCGTAACGTTGCCCTTGATAATGCCCACTTCGAAGGTCGCTCTCGCCTCAAAGGTGGTTCCGGATGGGGGCATCGCTGCCGCGGTAGAGACGCTCGCGTTCGCCCCGAAGCCGTAGGCGTCAACAACCGAGTACGAGACGCCGTCGGTGCCGATATAGCCTCGAACGCCTTGCCCCCAGAACACCCCTTCAGCCTTGATCCCGCCGCTGATGTTGTCGCCGCCTTCGATTCCCTGACCGACGAAGCTGGTATCGAGCCCGCTGGGGTCAGGAAACCCCAGGCTGGGCTGGGTTTGAGTTGCAGCGCCGTCTACGGGCACGCCGTCCACAGAGACGACGACCAGGGGTCCCGAGGTGACAGGACCATCCAGTCCCACCTCGACCGGCGAGTTCACACCGTCGGTGAAACTCTCCCCACCGAGCGACCCCAAATCGCTGAACTCGCTGGCTCCAAAGTCGGTAGCCGCGCCATCGGCGAATGAACCACCGAAGTCCGAACCACCGAAGTCGAATCCGCCCCCGCCGCCGCCGCCGTATCCGCCGCTACCGAAATCGGCGATCTCCAGTGCCGACGCGCTGGGGGCGATCGACAGAGTGAACAGGGCGGTTCCGAGCATGCCTGCGCAGACGACTCCCACTACGGCGGCCGGAGCAGAACGCCTGAACGATGTCGGAATGTGACCGTACCGAGTCGCCCCAGCGACGTGCCTACCGGGTGTGTGTTGTGAACGACGTGTCATGAGGGTCTCCCTGCGGTGGGTTGGTTGAAGGATGTCTCGCCAGCGCGATACCAAAGCCACACTATGTCTACCCTCGTTCAAGGGGGTGTCCGGCAGGTTAACAGTCGCCGAGATCTCGAGGCAATGGCTTGTCGCGCTGCGGGTCACCGCCCACCCGCCGAGGCTGCAGCATGGCTATTCTCGTGAGCAATGCGGCGACTTCTCGTTGTGGTTCTGCGAGCAACGCCGATGCCGAGGGCGGTGCCGTTCGGGATTTTGGGTCATCACAGCGGGAGCTCTCGACTGGCCTCAGCGCGATGTCGACACCCGCGACGGAGTTGCTCGTTGCTGGCGGCTTCGAACGCACGGACTCAGGACGTCGGCAACCATCGCGAGGTGATAAAGCTCTACGAGAAGCTGCGCCATGGACGGTGGTGGGGGACGTCGACAAGCAGTGGTCTCGCGAACTTGCCGTTCGAGTCGGGGTGATTGACGACCAGCCGGACCGGTTCGTGGGCACTGGTGGGTTTAGCCCGGCGCTGACGCCGTGGTCCGAGCCACCAGCGAGCCCCTCGCAGCTCAGCCGTGCACCGAGAATCCGCCGTCGCTTTTGATGAGTTGCCCGTTCACCCAGCGACCTTGCGGCGAGACGAGGAAGGCGACACATTCGGCGATGTCCTGCGGGGTGCCGAGGCGGCCGGTGGGCTGCATAGCGGTGAGT
Organism: Salinibacterium sp.; assembly: GCF_031364185.1. Lineage (NCBI taxonomy): Bacteria > Bacillati > Actinomycetota > Actinomycetes > Micrococcales > Microbacteriaceae > Salinibacterium > Salinibacterium sp. The sequence continues at coordinate 24,669 of NZ_JANLVV010000288.1, forward strand.
TGCGTGCGCACGGGTTCGGTCATCCATCCCGTGCCGACCGGCCCAGGGTTGATGACGTTCGAGGAGATGCCGAGGTGGGCCAGTTCTCTCGCCGCTGCGATGACGATGCGGTCGAGTGCACCTTTACTGGCGCCGTAGGCGAGGTTACCGACCGTGGCGTCGCTGGTGAGGGCCACGACGCGCCGCCGCCATCCGGAATCTGGCCCGCGAATTCCCTGACGAGCAGCCAGCTCGCACGGGTGTTGATCGCGAAGTGCTTGTCGAACTGCTCGACGGTCGTGTCGAGCAGGCTGCGATCATCGTCCCAGGCGTGCGAGAGTACGAGAGCGGATGCGGCCCCCAGCCTCGCAGTGGCGGTCGAGATCACCCCGGCCGCGGCATCCACTCGCTCCAGGTTGGCGGGAATGGTCAGCACGCGCGCCCCTCGGTCCCCCAGGTCGATGACGAGCTCGGCGAGACCGCGAGAAGCCTCGGCGCCGAAGATCTCTTCGTCGGCCGGAGTCCAATAGTTCAGAGCGAGATCCCAGCCCTGGTCGGCGAGCGTCGCGGCAATCGCCGCACCGATGCCCACAGTTCGGCCAACTCCGGTGACAATGGCCACCGGCCTGTTCGCTGCCGCAGTTTCGGGCATGGCTCACACGATATCTGCTGCATACGGCCGGATGCCTTGAGGGTGCGCCCAGTCGATCTACTATGCTCGCCCCCATGCCCACGATCGAAGAACTTGCCGCGCGCCTGGACAGGGTTGAGAGCATCCAGGCCCTGCATCGCCTCTCCGCCGACTACTGCCGGGGCGCCGATCGCCGGGATCTCGACCTGTTCCTGTCGGTATGGACGCCGACGGCAGTGTGGGCGCCTCGTGAGAATGTCGTGTACACGGGTACGGATGAGATTGCGGAGGCGATCGAGAGGCAGTGGCGAGCGGTGAAGCGTGCATTTCACTGGACGTCGAACGGTGCGATCGACGTCGACGGCAATGCGGCGACGGCCCGATTCGATGTGGATGCCGAGCTCGAGCTTCTCGATGGTTCCTGGATCGCGGTTGCCGGTGAGTACCAGGATGCATTCGTGCGCGTCAAGGGGAAATGGCAGATGTCGCAACGACTTGTGTTGATCCACTCCCAGTTCACTCTGGCCCGGTCAATTTCCTGAGGCGCGGTTTCTAGTTCTGAATGATGATGGGCATCGTCATCCTTAGGTCGGAACGGGGGAGTTCATCCGCGGCACCGTGGGTGCTGCATCCTGCTTCGTCGCCATCGCGGCACTGTCTTTGCTCGTCGGCTCTGTAATCCTCAAGGTGTACGCCGAGGTTCATGCCCCAGTGGGATTCGCGGGGCAGATCCCGCTCGTAGTGTCGGGTCAAGGCACACTCACACGCAGCGGAAGGCGCAACACATGTTTCTTCGTCGACAGGATTCAGACGGCACGCCGATCGGTGCAGCCCACTACGCGCGGGTGCGATACGCTGCGTGCTCGCTGTTTGCGGTGAGCGCTCTCGTCGCCGGCGTCGCCGCGGTGTCGAATCCGGCAAATAGTGGATCCCTGGCGTTGGCCAGCATGGATAACGGACTCACGGAGTCCAGCCTTGCGGCGACAGATGGTACTGAGATTGCCCCGACCACGGCGAAGGAGATCGACGCAAAGTTACCGCCGACAGAGCAGCTAGGCGCATCCGAAGGCTCGCTCACAACCTCGGAAGGGCGACCCGTCTCATCTGAAAGCCAACAATCGGCGGCGAAGGATGGGATTCCGCTCATCGCGTCCGAGGCGGGCGTTCCGGCGGCCGCCGGGGGGTCGTCCAGTTCTCGAGATCCTTCCAAGACGAGCACGTCACCGGGCGCCGGTGCGCTTGGTGAGGTGTCCACACCAAGGGCAGGCGAGGCGCCCGGGCCAGACGGCGTCGCCAGTTCTACCAGCACAGCATTGCCCCTGAGGTCCGAACCAACGCAATCCACCAGGTCGGAAGCAGTCACCGCGGCGCCGCGCCAGGACGCGATCGCCGCGCCGACCACCGTACGTGCGCCGGCCGCTGAGAAGCAGAGAAAGATCACGCCATCTAAAAGGCCTCCATCGGTGAGCAAGCCGGTGGGCCCGCCCGCCGTCATCGCTGCTCCCGCACCCGAGACAGCCGCACCGATTCCCGATGCCGTCGCGCCCGCACCCGTCGTGCCAACCCCGGAAAAGGCCGTGCCAACTACACCGCCTCCTGTGGCGGCCGCACCGGCTCCAACTTCGGCAAAGGCAGCTCCGCCCCCCACGCCAACGAGTTCTGCTTCGTCCGCCGCACCGTCAAGCCCTACTCCGCCCGCGGTCGCGTCGCCTGTCACGCCAGCTCTGGAGCGTGTTGCACCCACCACGCCAGCTCCAGAACTTCAGAAAGTGCTGCGTGCGTTACCGGCGTCGGAGGCTGGCCCCGCCGCCGCGCCTGTCGCAAAAAAAATCGCACCCGAGGCGAGCACTCCTACCATCACCGTGCTCGCCGCCATCGCCGCGGCGTCGGTTCCGGCGCCCACCGTCGCGCCTGCCGAAGTTCTAGCTCCGTCACTGGGCTCGGCGGTGGATCCCGCTTCTACGGTCACCTCACCTCACATTGTTTCCATTGACATACCACTGCCAAAGATCATCCCCAACCCTGAAGTCGCTCCCGCCACTGCCACTCCCCCTCCGGCCGTGACGTTCTCGCCACTTCCGCAACTAAGCGAAAGCGCCGGAATACTGTTGCCGCTTTCGGTCGTCGATCCTGCGGCCTTGCCGCACAGCCTGAGCCACGCCTCCGAGCCCGTCACCACTGAGCAAATCCCGATCGTGATCGGCGAGCACACGTCGGCCAGTTCATCTGCCCCAGCCTCCGAAGTCCCTGAAGCTTCGCCGATCGTTGCAGACATGGGCGTTGGCGTGTCGGAGGCTGACGGAGTGGTGCACCACGACCACTTTGAGGCAGACGCGGCGGTGGCGCGCACGCAGGCTGAGGCCGGTCTGGCATCAGCCTCCGCAGAGGCGGAAGCCGTCGCGGAGGTTGAGGCGACCGCCGAAGCAGCGGCCTGGGAGGCGGCCGCCCATGCTGAGGCCGAGCAGCAGCTCGCTGCTTCCTTAGCTCAGGCACAAGCCGACGAAGCGGCTTGGCACGCGCTGGAGCACGCCGCCGCAGAACAAGCTCACGCCGACGCCCTGGCCGCCGACGCTGAGCGCGAGGCTGCCGCTGCCGAGGCGGCAGCGCACTTCGCCGCGGCCGAGATCCCTGCCGACACGCCGATTCTCTAGTTCCCGAATTACCCGCGGAGGGATGAGGCCGGTTCAGGCCTCATCCTTTCGGCGTTGATGGGGGGCCACACGGGTATTGGGAAGTGACTCTCCTAACACGGCCTTCATCGCGACGCGCAGAAGTTCAACTCTTCGAGTCCCCCTGGGGTGTATTCAAAAGTTCGTTCTCTCGCCGGATTCCGGAGCGAGAGTGAGGCTCCTGCTGTGGTCTCGTGGCAAGCAAAGATTCTGTGTTTGCCCACCGCAGCGAGGAGGTTCGCGAATGGGGCTGAGCGGAAGCACAGTGTCGGTGTCAGGTGGCTTGACAGGCGCTACGCCTTCAGATCTGCCGACATATCGGCCGATAAGACTGGATGCGGCGTGTCATAACGCCGTTGGGTCGTTCACCGCAGCGGGCGTGGCGTTAGTCTCGGTGAACCTGTTAGCCGGTGGCGCATCGGCCGAAGACATCGGCGGGATCAGTTTGGGCGACTTCGACCGTCGGCCTTCGACCGTCGGCCTTCGACCCTGCGGTGGGGGGTGGTGCGGGGACGACTGTGACATTGGCCATGTCAAACTTTGCGGTGTCAGACTCGGTGATGCCGACATCGAGTGTAGCTCCCTCTCTTGAGCCCGATGATCCCGACTTCACTTCCGATGACGCGCGCCCCGGTATTGCCATCACCACCGTCGACATCCCGCACTATGAGAACGGTGTTCCGCTGTTTCATGCATCCTCGCGCCGCCGGTAGTAGATGGCGCGGTATCTACCGGGCTCTCAGCGGAGATCGAGCGGCCGGCCTAGAAAGCGCGGAAGATCGGGCAGCATCGCTCCCTCCGCCGCTCCTTCGGCAGACCCTCCGGTGACGGCGCCGAGAGATTGGAGGGTCGCGTCGTCACGGGCAGCTTCGAATCTTTGTCGACAAACCGGCTGAGACTGACAGTCGACCCTCGTAGATGCCGAATCCCTTGGAATGTTGCTACTCCTGGTCCTTCGCTTGAGGTGCCGCGCGACACGGTCGCATTCGTGTGCAGATCGTTCCCAGTGCCGAGAGTGGCTGTGACGCAGGGTCACCCCATTTCCACGATTCTGCCACCCTGACCAGGAGAGGTATGTAGACGTCCTTTGGCCGCGAGAGCGCCACAGCTTCGCGGCGGCACCGGGCCTCACTGACGACAATGAGGCGGAGTCGCCGATGCGCAAGCAAGCGCGTAGGTGTCATCATCCAGGGTTCTCACCTCCACCCTGAGGCGTACCCGCAGGTTCATGCACGTGCCGGATTCGGGATGATGGCTGTCGATCGTAGCGTTTGGTTACGGCTAGCTCCGCTATGTTGCTCGCCTCCGGGATTGCGAAGGAGATTCTCATGAATGCTCGTAAAAACAGGCGAGGGGCAGCCGCTTCACCGACGAAACGAACGCCACTCGGCGTGGAAATCTACCAACCGACAAAATTTGACTCAGTGTGTCAATACACTCTCGGGTCTTTCATCGTGGCGGGGGCGGCCTTTGCGGGGAGCAACCTGTCTGCGTCACCGGCTTCTGCTGCCACCTTCGATAGCGGCAGCTTTTCCGGTTTCTCCAGCGGATCTCTCCTGAGCACCTCCCCGATTAGCTTCTCGACAACCGCCCTACCGACATCGGTGTTCAGTTCGTTGCCGAGCGTCACCCTGTCCTCTCCTGCTGCTGTGTCAACCTCCGGGCTGGGTGGCGTTGGGTTTAGCCAGACCCTGAACCAGGCGGTTGCCCCCGCCTCGGCACCGCTACCTTCTACCCCGGCTCCGACGCCAGTGGTACAGGCCGCTCCGAGCCCGACGACAACCAGCCTTGTGTTGGGAGGCGCTGGTACCCCCGCGGGGCCGGTCGGCTCGGTTGCGCTATCCAACACCATCCGGATTGATCCGAGCACCACAGCCCAAATCACGCCATCTATCACGGTGGTTCCGAACGGCACGGCCATCCCCGCGGTATCGGCTGCGGTCTCGTCATCGGGGACAACGGTTGGGGGCACGTTCTCGTCGGTCAATGACACCCAGTACATAAACCAAAAAGTGGGCAACGGTTTTGTGGGCCTATCGAATAATGAGTTGGACCAAATCTCTGTCAACGGTTCAATTCCGCTCGGGGATGGTTCTGTGAAGCTTGGCGGTACTTATAACCCGTCGACCGGCATCGTCGGGGCAAAGGTGTCAAACTCCGACGGGTCCCTTAGCTACAGCACGAACGGAGTCGCCGAAATCGGCGTGAAGCTGGGCGATGGATTGAACGGAGTGGCATCCACAGGGCCCGGGGGCTCGAGCGCCGGCATCCAGTACACGATTCCGCTGGGCGGTGGGCCGTCGACTACAGCGAATCCCGTGCCGAGCGCCAGCGGAGTGGAAGCCTTCAGTGCTGACGTACCGATTGGCTTCGGGCCGGGAGTGCTCAACATCTCCGAACCTGTCATGACAGGTGACGTTTCACTGGGTCCGGATTTCGTGTCGATTACCTCTCCCACGCCGGACGGTCTGTTCAACAATTCATCGCTACTTCCGGGAGCAGGAGCGTATTTCACGGACTTCAGCACTCCGGAGGCGGGCCTGAGTGGTGCGTCCAGTTCTGCTTCTGATGGTGCCGTGCCTGTGTACGAGGCTGCCTCTGATGGTGGGGTGACATTTGACGAGTCTGGCGTCGAGGTCTTCGGGGATCCGGTTTCCTTCACGTCGGACGCGGCCACTGGCGTGGATCCCTTTGCTTCTGATGCTTCTGATGGTGCCGTGCCTGTGTACGAGGCTGCCTCTGGTGATGGCGTGACGTCTGGCGTCGATGTCTTCGTGGATCCGGTCTCGTTTACTGCGGATGCGAACACTGGCGTGGGTGCAGGCACCGAGTTTGCAGCGCTCGACTTGCAACCAGAGGTGAGCTTCTTCGATGCTCCACTCTTGTGATCGTTGCCGGCTAGTTCTGTCGCGCTTTTTCCCGGGACGCTAGAGCGTCGGTAGTTTCTCTGGGCACAAGATTTGGGCACGATGGGGCTGCGATACACGTTTACAGCCCAGCGGCGGTGCAGGGAGCCCATGCGCCTTTTGCACTGCCGCTGGCACGGTTTTAACTCGCATGGGCGAGTAAGTATCGCCTGGAAAAGTGCCGAAGCTTTTTCACTCGTCAACGACTGGAGTTGAACCCTGAAACTCTGCGGTCTGTTCGCCACGCTATTCTTCGTGTCTTGGCAGCGTGGTGGAGCTATCCGCGAGGGGCGCGTTTGATGAGGGCCCTACAACTTTGTGAGTGGTGAGTTCGAGCTGTCAGGATGCCCTTTGCCGCATCTCCGAAAGACCCTACTGACGGTGGCGGATGACTGGCTCCTGCAGAGGCTGACACCGATCGCCACAGTCCGCGCTGTTGTCATCATCTGAGGGCGCGATGTCCGCCTTCAGGTTTAGATGCAGGTTCATGCGTGTGCCGGATTCGGGATGACGATGGGCGATCGTAGCGTCAGAGAGGCTCGCTTCGTCGAGTTGCCCGCCTCATGTCGCGAAGGACACTCAATGACTGCACGCAAAACCACATCGAATATTTCTGCGTCATCTGTCGCACGTTCTCCGTTGGGGATCGAGATTTACCGGCCGACGAGGTTGGATTCTGTTTGCAAGTACACGGTGGGCTCGTTCATCGCCGCGGGAGCGGCGTTCGCGGCAATCAACCTGTCGGCGTCGTCGGCGTCTGCTGACGAGTTCGGTGGTGCCCTCCCGGATTCCTCCAGCGGATCCTTTTCACTCAGCGACATTGCCTTGGGCTCTGGGGGTGTCTCGGATTTCAGCACTTTCACTCCCACCCTGCCCGAGTTCACCAGCCCGACTTCGGCTCCGGATGTTTTCCAGGCTGCCGCGCCGGTGCCGGATCAGACGTTCGATCTCGTTCCGGCGCCTGACATTCTGCAGATCTCTGCCCCGGCGCCCGGTGAGTCTGCTTTCATGCCCGCGGGTGAACTGTCGTTCACCACGCCCGATCTTTTCACTGAGGTGCCCGTGTCGACGGGTGCGTCATCCACGGCGGCTGGTCTCGAGGCTCCGGCTGCGCCGGGGCTGGCGTCGGACCAGGGTGAGTTGAACATCGCACCCCCCGAACTGACTCTGGGTTTGACCGATCTTCAGCCCACCGACGGCACCATCGACCCGATTGACCCGACCGGCGTGGTGCCCGATGGTCAGGGGCTTCTGGCTCTACTGAATGGGGATCCTGCGGTGACGTTGGCGGGTGCGGGTCCCGTCTCCGTCCCGGAGGCGAACTTCGTTTTTGGTGCCGGAACGGTTGACTCGGTCGATGTGTTCGGGTTGCCGAACGGGGTGGTGCTCAATGATGCGGGCCTCCTGGCACGGTTGGATGACAATGCACCGCTCGAGGAAACGCTGGTCGCTTCTGCGGGAGACCTCTCCGGCCTCGGCATTACCTTTCTCGCTGATTCGCGGGCTCAAAAAGATGGGTCGAAGCCTCCGGTATACGTGCCGAGGTCTGACGGTATGCCAGAAGGCTCGCCGCCTCAACCGGGCGGTACCCCCGTGGAGATCTACGTTCCACCGCCAGTGTCGTCGGTGATCCCGACAACACCAGGATCTCCTTCACGGCAGGCGCCTGAAATGGGCAATCAGTTACCAGATACTCCCGCGGACGTGGCCAGCGACGAGGAGGCTGCGACATTTAATTGGGGGCCAGCCATATTTACTGGCGTCGGAATTCCCTTCGGAGCCTATGGGAAAACTGTTGCTGGCATCAGCCAAGGCCTCGAACCCAGTGTCGCGTTTAAGGACGCGCTGGTTCGCGCTCCCATTTCTATCTTGACCGACTTGGGTCTCCGAACTGCCTTGGCGAACCCGATCTCGATATCGGAAAATGAAGGCGTCAATCGGATGTTCACTGCAGGTCTAGGGGGGGCGGTTGCTGCAGGAGTCGATGTCGGCGTGACCAAATACATCAACCCTTTCGCTAGCGAAGTGGCGGAGCGTAAAGTGAACGCCGCTTCGGGGCTGTATCCGGGTACATTGGCGGTTCTACCGGTCGTCGAGACTGCGCTACAGGTCGGTGCTAACGAGATAGAAAAAGCTTTCGGTGTGTGCACACCCGGGTCTACGGACCTAGCGACGTATGCCTGCAACTCCGCGATCGGAACTGCAATTACTACCACCACCTGGGCAGGAGGTATTGCTGAAGATCTGAAGCGGCAGGAAACCGCGCGCATCACACAAGAAAATATTGACTGTGGATGCTCGACGGATGGTGCACTTACGCCGGAACAGAAGCAGCAGATCCAGACTAACTACACGAAGGTTCTCCGCAATGTTGGAATAGCAGTGGGAACTCAGTCTGGAATCACCGCGTTGATCGGCGCCCCGTGGGAGGCCAAATCGGAACTCACCACGGAAAACTGCTCAACCACCGAGGGTGTGAATGTGAATTGCTTTCCAGCTGCGAACGGAGTCCCGCCAGCGGCTGGCGGCGACAGTAACGGCACCCCTCCCGCCGTTCCGCCGACCTCCGGGGGCGGTGCGGTAAAGGTCGATGGCGCTGTCGACGCAAACTCCAACCCGGGGATAGTTCCAGCATGCGCCACTGTGTGCAAAGCAGACTACGAGACTGTGCAAGCGCCCAACATGATGTCCGGAATCTCGTGGTCACCAATCAAGGCGCCCGCACCCGACTTCGGCTCGCTCGCACCTGACATCTCATGGTCATCCGTCAAAGCGCCTTCGCCCGACTTTGGTACACCGCCGACGATCGACCTCATGTGGTCCACCGTCAAAGCTCCTCCGGCCAACTTCGGCTCGCCGATCCCGGACACGATCTCGTGGTCCAACGTCAAGGCTCCGACCACACCGTTCGTCGTCGATAGTTCGGCTCCGAAGTTTGGGGAGTCTGTTCCGCAACCCGCCACGGTCGCACCGGGAGTTGCTGTGCCACCGGCGCCAGTGCAACCGCAGCAGCGCACGACGCCGGATGCGGGAACCGCTCCGCTGGATCCATTCATCAATGTGCCGCTGGATGCTGCCGGGCAGGGACTCAAGTGGATATTCGATAGCGGTGTCTGGGGGGCGGTCAAGGTAGGGGAGATCGGTGGCAGTGTCATCAGCCCCTTCTTCGGTGGCTGGTCGACGCAGCCGTGATCCCTCGTCCCGGTGGAGGTATTTGTCTGAATCGCCCTCAGGCAGAGCCTCCGCCGGGACTGACCACCCCGCACTCAAACGCCAGCACGACGGCCTGAACCCGGCTCCGATAAGTGTCAAGTTGGTGGCGTTCGCCGCCGTGCTCAGTCTCCAAAAAGGCGATGGGCTCATTACCTCGCGGGCGACGACAGCGCAATGTGAGGGGGCCTAATCATGCCCAGGATGATCAACCGCCGCAGATGGTGGGAATCAGCGTTCGCGAGAGCCGGTGCCGACAGTCACGGTGGCCACCGCTGCCATTTATGAGGCCTCGACGTCCGTCTTGAGGTGTAGGCGCAGATTCATGACTGTGCCGGATTCGGGATGACGAGTGGCGACCGTAGCGTCATCATATGGTCCGCTTCGTCGGGCTTCCCGCTAGCTGTGGAGATGGAGTTTTTCATGAGTGCTCGCAAAACCAAACCTGTTAGCTCTGCACCATTTGTTGCGCGAACGCCGCTCGGTATTGAGATGTACCAGCCGACGAGGTTGGATTCGGTCTGTAAGTACACCGTGGGATCGTTCATTGCGGCGGGGGCGGCGTTCGCGGTGGTGAATGTTTCTGCGTCTTCGGCGTCGGCTGATGAGTTCGGTGGTGGCTTTTCGGATTCCTCCAACGGGACATTTTCGTTCAACGACATTTCTTTAGCTTCGGGGGGCGTCTCGGATTTCAGTACATTCACGCCGTCCCTGTCGGACTTCGCCGCGCCGGATCCTACCGATGAGGTATCTCGGTCGACGCTCGAGTCGGCCCCGGCGTCTAACGCCAACGGACCCGCGTCCGAGATTCCCCAACTGAGTCTGGGTCTGACAGATCTCCAACCAACCGACGGTACGGTCGAGCAAACCTACCCGACTGGTGTGTTGGGGCCGCCAGGTGGTCTGGTCAGCGATGACCCCGAGTCCCAGGCTGTAGCAAAGCAAGACTTCACTCCGATTCTCGCCAGCACTGAAGCCAGCACTGAAGTCCGCTCCGATGCGGACGTGGGCCTCAGCCTGGATGAGGGCACAGTCCGGTCGGAAAGTCCCATTGACGCGTCCGGATTGGCGAGTGGTCTTGTGAACGACGATCCAAAATTCGCCTCGGTCCTGAATGAGGCTACGGACGGCGGCGGTCTGAACGAGCTCTCCGGTAGAGCGCCGGAGTTGCTCTTGGGCGATGGGTCAGCATTCGACTTTGCCGGTGCCGACCTCAGCACCGACTCGGGTATCGCAGGGCGCGTGGTGCCGTCGGACGTGCTGGGATTACCAACTGATCTGCTACTGAGTGATCTCGTATTCGCGACTGTTGTAAATGAGGCCGGGTCGATGCTCGCGCCGGGAGTTGACTTCAACGCTGCCGGCGGTACGCCGTCCTCGACCCTTCCCCTCGACGCAGTAGCGTCGGTTGGCGACCTTAGCCAACTCGGCCTGAACAGGTCTGGCAACCTCGACACCCCCGTGAGCGGCGTTACAAACTTCGACGCCGCAACCCCGGATACAACAGACCTTCTCCTGGCCGCTACTCCGCCGGAAGGGGGGGACGAGAGGAGCGTCTGGGAAAGGATGGGCCAGGCAATAAATGGCGCGGCAATCCTCGTCAACGTGCTTTTCCCCGCCTTCGGCCTTCCTGCACCTAAGCTCCCGACCGTCCCGCCCGCTGAGCCGACCCCCGTTGTTGAGGACAGGGACAAGCGCGGGACTGATCGCGAGCGCAGCGGGCTGGAAGATGCAACTGGGGACGGTCCCGAGGGTGATCCGCCGCCCGACCCGCCCACCACTGGTAAGCAGCCCCCCGGCGGCGCTCCTGACCCGGGGGGCGCGCCCAACGTCCCGTTCCAGCTGCCGGAACCCGGCGGGAGCACCGCGACATACTCCTACAGTTCGTACGTCGCGAAGCCGTTCGTTCCTGAGCCAGAATCGATCCCCTCAAGTACGCAAGACGCGACAAACCAACCTGTTATCTTCGACAGCTCATTCGGGAAAGCGCCCGTCTGGCAGCCCGATCCGACTGCGCAAAACGTGCCGAATGCGCCAGCAGTATCGCCAAACACAGAGACTAGCTGGACCCAGATTGCAGTTCCGACAAAAGTCATGAACGAGCAAACAGGCAACCTGTTCGGCTATCCGATGCCAGCAGCTCCGCAGCCCGCCAACGCCACGCCAACCCAAAGTCTCCCACCGGCGCCCGTCACTACGTGGTCGAATATCAAAGCTCCGACTACCCCATTCGTGCTTGATGATTCATCCAGCACGTTCGGAGAGGCGACCCCGCAGCCCACTAAGGTCACTCCGGTGGTTGCCTCGCCGCCGGGGCCGGTGCAGCCCCAGCAGCGCAAAACACCGGATGCTGGTACCGCCCCGCTGGATCCGTTCATCAACGTCCCTCTGGATGCAGCCCAACAGGGGCTCAAGTGGATCTTCGACAGCGGCGTCTGGGGAGCAGTGAAGGTCGGGGAGATCGGCGGCAGCGTCATCAGCCCCATCTTCGGTGGCTGGTCGACGCAGCCGTAGCGCCTCATCCCGGCGGGCGGCATCGGCCTGTGCTTACCTCAGACCGATCCTCCGCCGGGACTCACGACCCCACACTCGAACGCCAAAACGACGGCCTGAACGCGATCCCGAAGATGAAGCTTTGCTAACAACCTCGAGACGTGAGTCTTGACGGTAGCCTCACCCACCGTCAGTTGGGTCGCAATCTCGGCATTGCTGAGGCCACGAGCTACGAGGCCGAGCACTTCAAGTTCGCGCTCGGTGAGATCAGCGAGAAGGTCTGGTCGGTAGTCGACCTGGGTTGTGTCGGCGAATCTGGCGATCACCCGCTGGGTGACCTCGGGAGCCAGCAAGGCGTTACCCGCGGCAACCAGTCGAATTCCAGTGACGAGGTCTTCAGCCAGAGTGTTTTTCAAGAGGAATCCGCTGGCGCCAGCACCCAGAGCTTCAAAAAGATAGTCATCCCGGTCGAAGGTCGTGAGCACGATCACCCGAGAGTCTGTGGATGCCACGATCCGTCGGGTGGCGTCGATGCCATCCATCCCGGTCATCTGCAGGTCCATGAGCACGATGTCCGGATGCAGCGTCATGGCAAGTTCGACCGCGTGCGCGCCATCGGTGGCCTCGCCGACAATGTCGATGTCGTCCTCGACCGAGAGGATCATCGAGAATCCAGTACGGACGAGGGCCTCATCGTCAACCAGCAGAACTCTGATCGGTGGCGTTGGCTGGCTCACGGCCGCGCCTCAGTTTTTGACACTGGAGCCGATCCTGACGCCGGAGCCTCAACCAGCGCAGGCTCATTAGTGATGGGAAGTCTCATGCGCACCCGAAATCCTCCTGTGGGCATGGGCCCAATCTCAACCTCGCCACCATGGAGTGAGGCCCGTTCGCGCATGCCGCGATGGCCCAGCCCGGTACCCTGTGGGGCACCAGACGGACTACCGATATCCTGCACATCAACCTCGACGGCTGTGCCCTCAAGATATCGCAAAGTAACGTGCGCGGCGAGGGTCGTGGAGTGTCTTCGCACATTCGCGAGTGCCTCCTGCGCGCTTCGGTACAGCGACAAACCCATGCTTCTCGGCACCGGGAAGGGTTGCCCGACCACGCGGAATTGAGCATTCAGCCCTGTCGCCGACACCTTTTCCACCAGGGCTGGCAGGTCGGAAAGTCCCGGGAGGGGGGTGAGGGATGGGTCGCGCGTATCGACCAAGTCAAGGGATGCCGTTGCCTCGGTGAGAGACGGCTCATCCTCGGATCGCAGCACGCCCAGCAGGGTGCGCATCTCGCCGACGGCCTGGCGGCTCGATGTCTCCACCTCTGACAGAGCCTTCGCTGCGGAATCCGGGTCACGGCCCATCGTGCGGCGAGCGGCAGAAGCCTGAATGCCGATGATGCTCACATGGTGGGCTACCACGTCATGCAGCTCCCGTGCGATGCGCACCCGATCGGCAAGGACCGCCTGGTAAGCGTTTTTATCCTGCGCCGCCTTCAACTCGACGGCGCCCAGGCGCAACTCTTCCTGTTGGCGTGCGTTACGCCACCCGATCGTCCCGACGATCCACGACGCTGTGGTGTAGAAGATTGTCAGGCCGATCAGGAACAGCGAATTCGAGAAGTGAGCGGGCAGGTTGCCACTGGGGTTTTTGACGGCCTCCACCTGGGCAATGATCGCGGGAGCGTTGATCCGGTACGCCAACGACCAGATTTGGCTGAGCACCAGGATGGCGAGGGCGATATTGGTGCGCTTGCGACTCTGACCCCATGCCGCCGCGGTGTAGACAAGGGAATAAAGGAAGAGATCGAGAGGAAAAGTCGACACAGCCTGCGGATTAAAAATCGTTGCGAGGCTCGCCGCCGCGATCCCATACATGAGACACCACAGTGGATATCGCCGACGAACAGCGAAAGCCAGCCCCAGCACCACCGACCAGACCATTGCCTCGAAGGCGGCCCGATCAGAGTCCTGCCACAGCCCCACGCTGGTCGTCAGCTGAAATCGCAACCAAAACAGCGGCAACAGCACCACGACGGCGATGACGTCGAATCGTTGCTGCGAAACAGTTGGCGCAGGGCGCACCCAATCAGGGCCGAGCGTCGACCCGCCTGAGCGGGTGAAGCCTGGCCACAGGGGGTTCGCTGCCTTAGGGCCCACCGCCTAATTGTAGCGCTCGGCTCTGTTATCGCTGCTGGTCGGTCTTCACGCCCACCGTGATTTGGCTGCCCCACGGGTCGTCGAAGCTGACACTGCTGCCGTCATCCCTGGACTGGATGCCGAAGTGCGTCACGCGCTCGACCAGCGCCCCAAGGTCGTCTGCGGCCGGTACCTCGATCTGAACCTGCGCGAGGCCGAGGGCCGGGAGCCGGGGCCCGGCTCCGCCGGAGTTCCAGGTGTTCATCGCCATGTGGTGGTGGTACCCGCCGGCGCTCACGAACAGCGACTGCGGCCCGAGCATCGCGGTCTGGGCAAAGCCGAGCCTCTCGACGTAGAACTCGCGCGCGGTATCCACGTCACCAACCTGAAGGTGCACGTGGCCGACCCGCGCGGCCCCAATCACGGGATCTGCTACCGAGGCCTCGGTGAGGTTGTCGAGGAGGAAGGCGTTCGGGTCGAGAGACAGCGTCGACATCTCAACGGTGCCGTGCACCCAGCTCCACGTGCTGCGGTTGCGATCCCAATAAAGTTCGACGCCGTTGCCCTCGGGGTCGGTGAAGTAGAAGGCCTTGCTGACGAGGTGGTCTGCACTTCCCGTGAACGTCGCCGGATACTTTTGCGCGACAGAGTAGACGGATGCCGCGAGCGCTTCTTCGCTGTCGAACAGGATCGCCGTGTGGAACAGGCCGGCCTCGTGGGGGCTTGCCCGCACCAGCTCGGGGGCGTGGGTGAGGACGACGATGGGCGTGCCGCCCCGGCCGAGCGTGACCGTGTCGCCCGTCGCATCCATCACCTGAAGCGCCACGGCGTCGCGGTAGTAGGCCGTCATGGCATCGAGATCGCCGACGCGCAGGGTAACCGCCCCCATCGCGGTATCTGCGGCAAGTCGGTCGTCGGTCATGGTGCGTGCAACGTCGCTCGTAGGTGGCCTATTCCAGAGTGGCGTAGCAGCCCGCGGTACCTGGCAAATGTGCGGTCGCCATCGTCATGACCGACAATATGCCGCATCTCGGCGTTCCGTGAGGGTGAGCGCACGCAGCAGACACAAGGATGGCCCGCCGTCTGGGGCGGCGAGCCATCACAGTTGTATTCGTACCACGAGCGAAGAAGGGTTTGGCATTTCGGGCTAGATTCCCGTGAGCCTCTCAATCAATTCACGGTAACGCGCCGCGGTGCGCTCGACAATCTCTGCGGGAAGTTCCGGTGGGGCGCCGGCCTTATCCCAGTGACCCGCCAGCCAGTCGCGCACGATCTGCTTATCAAAACTCGCCGTGCGGTCACCGGTCTCGTAGAGGGCGGCGTCCCAGTAGCGACTGCTATCCGACGTGAGCACTTCATCGGCGAGGGTCAGTTCACCCGTCACCGGGTCGGCCCCGAACTCAAACTTCGTATCGGCCAGGATGACGCCCCTCCGCTCGGCGATTGCCGACGCCGTGGCGAACACCGCCAGGGACGTATCGCGAAGTGCCGCCGCGGCATCCGGCCCCACCAGCTCGACCGTGCGCTCGAAGGTGATGTTCTCGTCGTGCTCACCCAGCGGCGCCTTCCAGGCCGGGGTGTAAATCGGCTCCGGCAGCCGGTCACCGTCACGCAGGCCGGCCGGAAGCGCCACGCCGCAGACGCTCTGCAGCCGCTGATACTCGACCCAGCCACTGCCCGAGAGGTAGCCGCGCACCACGCACTCGATCGGGTACATGTCGAGCGACTTCACGAGCACCGCGCCGGCGGGCAGCTCGCTCGAACTGTCGACCAGGTGATTTGGAACATCCAGCTGGGCGAACCACCACAGGCTCAGGCTGGTCAGCAGTGCCCCTTTGCCCGGGATGCCCGGCTCAAGCACCCGGTCGAACGCACTCACCCGGTCACTGGCGACCATCAGCACGCGGCCCTCATGCTGGGCTGAGCGATACAGATCGCGCACCTTGCCCGAGTAGAACAGCTGCCAGCCGTCGGGAACCGTGCTCGTTCGGCGACCCGCTTCGCTACGTGTGCTCATTCGGCGACCCGCTTCGCTACGTCGGTGCGGTAGTGGCCACCCTCGAGGTGGATGATGTCCAGCGCCGCGTAGGCCCGTGACCTGGCCTCGGTAAAGTCGGCTCCGAGCGCCACGACGCTGAGCACGCGTCCACCGGTCGCGACGAACTCGCCACCAACGAGTGCGGTGGCGGCATGCGCGATGGTGACATTCTCGACATCCGCGAGGCCGGTGATGGGTCGGTTGGTGAGCGGATTCTCGGGGTAACCCTCACTAGCGAGAACCACGGTCACCGCGACATCCGTCGAAAATTCCGGGCGAGGCAGCGAACCGAGTTGACCCGTGGCGGCCGCCAGCAGCAGCCCGCTCAACGGAGTGAGCAGGCGCGGCAGCACTACCTGAGTCTCGGGGTCACCGAATCGCGCATTGAACTCGATCACCCGAACGCCGTCGTCGGTGACAATCAGCCCGCAGTAAAGCAGGCCGATGAACGGGGTGCCCTCGGAGGCCAGTTGCCGGATGGTGGGCAGCGCGACGGACTCGATTACGTCATCCACGAACGTGTCCGGCAGCCACGGCAGCGGTGAGTACGCGCCCATCCCGCCGGTGTTGGGCCCCTCGTCGCCGTCGAATACGCGCTTATAGTCCTGCGCGGGCGAAAGTGGGAGCACGGTGTGGCCGTCGCTGACCAGGAACAGCGAGACCTCTTGGCCTGCCAGGAACTCTTCGACGAGCACGCTGCCGTGGGCGAGCCAGAAGGTGGCGTGGGCGACGGCAGCGTCGCGATCCGGTGTGACGAGCACGCCCTTGCCGGCCGCCAGACCGTCCGCCTTCACGACGTAGGGGGCGCCGAATTCGTCGATGGCCTCGATCGCCTCCGCGAGGGAACCCGCCCGGGTCGCCAGGCCCGTCGGCACGCCGGCGTCATCCATGATCCGCTTGGCGAACGTCTTGCTACCCTCCAGCGCTGCGGCGGCCTTGCCGGGGCCGAACACCGGGATTCCGCGCTGCCGGAGGGCGTCGGCAACCCCGGCGACCAGGGGCGCTTCCGGCCCGATGATCACCAGCTCGATGTCGTTGTCGAGCGCGTACTGGGTGACGATATCGCCGCGCGTGGGGTCGAGCGCGACCACCGGCACGACCGTGGCGATGCCCGCGTTGCCGGGGGCCGCAGTGATGTGATGGTGGCGGGGTGCGCCGGCGCTGCCGGTGCTCTTGCCGGGGGAGCCGCTGGCGCTGGCGCCGCTGGCGCTGGCGCCGCTTGCGCTGGCGCTGCTGGCGCCGCTTTCGCTGGCGCCGACGGTCTCGCCGAGAGTCTCGCCGAGAGTCTCGCTGAGCAGCGAGGTGATGATGGCGTGCTCGCGCGCACCAGAGCCGAGCACCAGGATTCGCACGGGTCAACCTTACCCAGCGAAGTACCGTAGGAGCATGCCCCCCAAACGCATTGCCGATGACGCAGGGCGGGCGGCGGTGGCCGCCGCGCTGGCGGCGCTCACCTCCCGCGACACACCGGCTGTGCCGCTGGTTGCACGCGCGGGTCAACCACTCGCATCCCGCGAGGCTACTGCCGCGACCTTGGGCGCACGCACGGCCGAGCCGCCGGCATCCCGCGATATCATTGCCACTGCCGTGCGCTACCTGCTGCAGCTGCTCGCCGACAGCGCGGAGGGCAACACGGTTGAGATTCGCGTGCCGCCGTTCGGTGCCGTGCAGGCAATCCAGGGTCCCAGGCACACCCGCGGAACTCCGCCCAACGTCGTCGAGATGGATGCCGCAACCTGGCTCGCGCTCGCAGCCGGGCAGCTCGCGTGGGCCAATGCCGTTCGTGCGGGCCGTGTGGCGGCATCCGGCCAGCGCGCTGATCTCACCGACTACCTGCCCATCGACTGGCTGCCCGCCACCACTCTGCCCGCCACCACTCTGCCCGCCACCACTCTGCCCGCCACCACTCTGCCCATCACCACTCTGCCCATCACCACCGAGAACGCCACTTCTGCTGGGTCAACCGCGGCGGTTTCAGGGGGCCAGTGCAACACCGGTGATTAGTTGGTTCAGCATCTCATGGGGGTTGTAG
>NZ_JANLVV010000021.1:0-1335 GCF_031364185.1 Salinibacterium sp.
CCTACGGTGCGGCGCGCGGTGGAAGCCCAGTAGCGTCGTGACGCCAGAATCGCTCACGAGCACGATGTCGCCCCCGTCGCCGCCATTTCCGCCATCGGGGCCCGCCAGCGGCTTGAACTTCTCCCGCTTGACCGAGACGCAGCCGTTGCCACCATGCCCAGCAAAAAGATGGAGGGTGACCTGGTCGACGAATGACGCCATGGCACTCTCCGTTCTTTATTAAACAGTGAAGGCGAGCCGAAGCTCGCCGCCATCTGCATGTATGGGCCCCTGCTGGGCAATCCAGACGATTCGAAGAATCGGGTGGCGGCTCAGGCCGGAACGATGTTGATGACCTTGCGGCCACCCTTCGCGCCGAACTCGACCGCACCGGCGGCGAGGGCGAACAGGGTGTCGTCTCCACCTCGCCCAACATTGGCACCAGGGTGGAAGTGGGTTCCGCGCTGGCGGACGATGATTTCGCCCGCGAGAACGACCTGGCCGCCAAAACGCTTCACGCCAAGGCGCTGTGCGTTCGAGTCGCGGCCGTTACGAGTGGACGATGCGCCCTTTTTGTGTGCCATTAGTCGATTCCCTAGGACTATTAGAGGTTGATGCTGGTGATCTTGATACGGGTTTGCTCCTGGCGGTGGCCCTGGCGCTTCTTATACCCGGTTTTATTTTTGAACTTCTGGATGACGATCTTCGGGCCACGGAGGTCGTTCAGCACCTCGGCTACTACCTTGACCTTTGCCAGGTCTTTCGCGCCGTGGGTGATCTTGTCACCGTCGACGAGCAACACGGGCACGAGTTCGACGTTGCCGTCTTTGTCTGCTGCGATGCGGTCGAGAACGACAATCGTACCGACCTCGACCTTTTCCTGGCGCCCACCGGCGCGCACAACTGCGTAAACCACTTGGTTTCCCTACTTATTTTGTCGACTCGACTATTGGAACGACTCGCCTGAATTTTGGACCGACTCGCGTTTCTGAATCGACTCGCGTTTGTGAACCGACCCACGTCTGTGGATCGACTCGCGTTTGTGAACTAACACCGTGCTGGAAGCTGTTGGCGATCAGTGCGGGCTCAGCCCAGCAGACACCAAGGGTCAAGACTACTCGACTGCCCGGGGTCGGTCAAACTGGAGCTGCCCGTGTCGCGGGTCGCGCGAATCACACGTCGATGATTCCCTCGAGCGGCCGTTTCGGGGGGTGATCTTTACGCCAAATCCACAACAGGATGCCCGCCAGGACCCCCAGAGGCAGTTGCGCGATAAAGGTGATGATCGCCGACGATAGTGCACGCAGGAGGCCCTGGGCGGCACCATCCCCGTCGAAAGGGTTGGGGAAGGAATTG
>NZ_JANLVV010000043.1:0-2062 GCF_031364185.1 Salinibacterium sp.
GCCGGTTGGACAGCGTTGTTGCGGCGCAGTTACTCTGGCACAGCGGAGGCCCGATTGAAACCGGGATCCCCATCCCCATTCAAGGAGAGTTCACGTCTCATGTCACAATTTCGGCTGAATCGGTTCTTCAACGCCACTTCCGGTAGGGCGCTTGACGTTGCTGTCGATCACGGCTTCTTCGGGGAGGCTTCGTTCATCACCGGCATTGAGGATATGGATGCTGTTGTGGCCACCCTCGTGCGCGCCAACCCGGATGCGGTTCAGCTCACCCTGGGCCAGGCGCGGATTCTGCAGCGTATCCCCGGCAAGCAGAAGCCTGCCCTCGTGCTGCGCACCGACGTCGCCAACGTCTACGGCAATCCGCTCGATGAGCACATTTTCAGCCACCATCTGCCCAACGCGATTGAGGAAGCGGTGCGGCTTGATGCCGTGGCGGTATGCGCGAACCTCATGCATCTGCCCGGGCGCCCGGAAATTCGGGAGGCCAACATCCTGTCGATCATGGCGTTGCGTGAGCAGGCCACCCGCTACGGGATGCCGCTCATGATCGAACCCCTCGTCATGCAGGACAACGCGAAGGCGGGCGGTGGGTACATGGTCGATGGCGACACCGCGAAGATAGTCACCCTGGTGCGGCAGGCGAAGGAACTCGGCGCTGACCTCATCAAGGCCGATCCCACTGACGACATCTCTGAGTACTCGAGCGTGATCCAGGTTGCAGGGGATGTTCCTGTTCTCGTGCGCGGCGGCGGACGAGTGGATGACCGCACCCTCCTCGAGCGCACCGTGGCCGTTCTCGACCAGGGTGCCAGCGGCATCGTGTACGGGCGTAACGTAATCCAGCATCCCAAGCCCGCCGGCATCACTGCGGCCCTCATGGCGGTGCTGCACCACGGGGCGAGCGTGGACGAGGCGCTCGCAATCATCGAGAGGAGCGCAGAATGAGCGCCAAGATTGTCAACGTCGCAATTATCGGCGCGGGTCTTATGGGTCGCGAGGTTGCCGCCGCCATCCAGCGCTGGCCCGCTCTCATCGACCACCCGGTACGCCCGCGGCTGACCGCGGTCTGCGACATCAACCCCGCAGCGCTCGACTGGTTCGACGAGATCAGCACCGTCATGACGAAAGTTACTGATTATCACGAGCTTCTGGATGACCCCACTATCGATGTCATCTACGTCGCCGTTCGTCACGACCTGCATGAGCAGATTTACACCGACGTCATCGCCGCCGGTAAGAGTCTCCTGGCGGAGAAGCCGTTCGGCATTGACGCGACTGCTGCGCAGGCCATTCTCGCGGCGGTCGAAGCGCATCCCGAAAGCTTCGTTCGCTGCTCCAGTGAGATGCCCTTCTTCCCGGGCGCTCAATGGGCGATCAACTACGTGCAGAGCGGGGCGCTCGGAACCATCGTCGAAGCTCGCAGCAGCTTTCTTCACGCGAGCGATGTAGACACAACCAAGCCCATCAGCTGGAAGAGGCAGAACACATTCTGCGGTGAGGCCGGCGTGCTCAACGATCTCGGGCTTCACACCTGGCACGTACCACTGCGGCTCGGGTGGGCTCCAGAGACTGTGTACGGCATGCTCCAAAACATTGTCACCGAACGTCGTGGGCCAGACGGGCAGCTTGTGCCGTGCGACACCTGGGACAACGCCGTTCTGCACAGCTGGGCGACACACAAGGGCGAGCGGTTTCCGCTCACGACCGAGACCAAGCGCATCGACCCCGGACAGAAGAACACTTGGATATTCGAGGCGATAGGCCTGAGTGGCGGTGTGCGCTTCAGCACCAAGAACCCCAAACTCGTGGAGGTGTTCACCGTGGCAACCGTGCCCGGTATCGGTACCCAGCAGGTCTGGCAGCAGCTCGATGCAGGCAGCCAGTCGGTATGGCCCACAGTCACCGGACCCAATTTCGAGTTCGGATTCTCAGACTCGATCCTCCAGATGTGGGCGGCGTTCCTCGCGGAACGCGAGGGCAAGCTGGGTGACGGGTTCGGCACGGTCACGCCACACGAGGCAGCAGCCACTCACGATATCTATCGCGCAGCCATCCGCTCGAA
>NZ_JANLVV010000046.1:0-1004 GCF_031364185.1 Salinibacterium sp.
GCCATTTCGATCCCAAGTCTTGTGACCGCGCCAGTGATATCGGCGATTTCATCTACAAGAAGCCGCTTTATGGCGGCTTGCTGCGCGAGCGAGACGAGCTCCGCGGCCGGCGTCCAATCGAATCGTGCGTTGGCCGCATCCACAAGGGCTGCACTGTCGCCATCCGGATCGCCACTCCCGATCGGGTACGAGTAGGTTCGGGGCGGTGTGACGCCGAAGAGCACCCCGAAATCGCACTGGGCATGTAGGCGACGATCAGTCAGCAGGAATCCTAATGAGGCTCGTTTGCCGGTCACCCGATTCTTCGAGTGCCAGCCGACGAACAGGAGCGGCAGTTCGCCTGCAATCGGGGGAACATCGGGCTGTAACAGCAGCTGCTCGACTGCTGCCTCGAAGACTGTCGTCGCGTCATCCCAGTCAGGATGTGATGTTTCGCCTCCGGCAAAAATGAAGCTTGAAATATCGCCACTCACTTCGTAAAGCGGACGAACATTTGTGAGCACTCGTGCCGAGAGCGTACCCAGAGCATCTCGCTGGGCGGTTGTCAGAGACTCGACATAGCTGCGATATTTTGTGCTCACAACACACATACTAGGGTGTTCTAAGCGATGCCAGCGCGCGGATTACGACCCCAAACCCCGGCTCTCCTGACGGTAGCCGAGCAGGGTCTCGGGCCCGCCGTTCCGCCTGCGGGCGACTACCGTCTCGAGCTCGACGTTGGCGAGTATGCGCCCTGGTGGGCGTGCGGCTACAGACAGTCGCGGCGAACGCTACGTCGCCAGTTCGATGAGGGACTGCATGAGGGGAGGCCACCCAAAGACCACCAGTGCGATCACGTTGACCGCCACCGTGACCCAGAAGATCGAGATGAAGGCCACCTTGCGAGTCTTGTGCCTGAGCACTCGCTGGGCAATGACGGCTCCGGACCATCCACCCAGCAGGCCGAGTATGAGCAGTCGCGTTTCTGAGACGCGCCATTCGCCGGTGACGGCGGCCGACTTATC
>NZ_JANLVV010000290.1:0-2411 GCF_031364185.1 Salinibacterium sp.
GTCGGCGACCATGGGAGCCATGACCCAGAGTTCGGCCTCCGTGACATCCTGCGCTGCCTTCAACGCGGTGAGCTGGTCGAGCAGGATCTGCTCGCTCGCTCGCAGTGCCCTGAGACCCCGCAGCCCCAACGCCGGGTTTTCCTCGTGCGCGGCGTTCAGGAACGCGAGCGGCTTATCGGCACCGGCATCGAGGGCCCGCACCACCACCTTCTTCCCCGGGAAGAACGACAGCAGCTCGGTGTACTTTGCCTGCTGGTCCGCGACGGTCGGCGCGGTCTTCGATTCGAGAAACAGAAACTCGGTGCGGAATAGCCCGACTCCCTCGGCTCCGAGTTCAACCGCCTCCGGTGCATCCTTCGGCGAGCCGACATTGGCCAGCAGGGGGATCTTCGTGCCATCCGCGAGGGCTCCGTCGACGAGGGGGATGGTGGATGCGGCGGCGCGGGCCGCTACTCGGGAGTGGGCGTCGGCGACAGCCGCCTCGGCGGGGTCGGTCGTCACGAGGCCGGCCGCGGCATCCAGAATCACGATCGTGCCGTCGGCAATCTCCAGCGCACCGGTGACGCCGACGATCGCGGGGATCGACTTCGACCGGGCCAGGATCGCGGTGTGGCTGGTCGGGCCACCGTCGCGGGTGATGAGGCCGAGCACCTTATCGAGATCGAGGAGCGCCGTGTCTGCGGGGGCAAGATCGGGGGCGATCAGGATGAACGGGGCGTCGCTGGTCGGAACACCCGGTGCCGGCACCCCGCGCAGGTGCGCGATGATGCGCTGTGAGACGTCACCGAGGTCGGTGGCTCGCTCGGCCATGTACCCGCCCATGCCGACCAGGATCTGCTGAAACGCGGCGAAGGCCTCGAAGACCGCCCGCTCGCCGGAGGTACCGGCCTCGATGCGCTCCTTGACGTCGTCGGTGAGGGTGGGATCCTGGGCCATCATGGATGCGGCCTCCAGCACCGCCTGCGCCTCACCGCCGGCCTTCGCGCCCTTCGCCGCCAGTTCGCCCGCGACTGCAGCGAGCGACTCCTGCACCGTTGCATACTCGGCGGCCGCGTCACCGGCGTGACTCGACTCGCTCGGCTCTGGTAGCGGATCGGGCATCCTCAGGATCGGCCCCACAGCGATTCCGCGGCCGACTCCCACACCGTGCAGTTCCATCCGCTGGTCCTCTCCATCGACACTCATCGAGTTTGACGCTCATCGGGGACGGGACGCGCGTGCCGGCCCACCAGTGCCAGCCTAGCTAGGGTGGGGGGATGGCGTTGATGGATCGGGTGACCGCGATCACCGCGCGGGTAATGAAACTCAAACCCGTGCGGGTCTACCTGCACTACACGGCGCATAACGGGCCGCTGCTGGCCGCGGGGCTCTCGTTCCAGGCCATCTTTGCGGTGTTCGCCGCCATCTGGGTCAGCTTCGCCATCGCAGGGTTCGTGATCAGGTCGAATCCGGAGTTCGAGCAGGCCTTCCTGGGGCTGCTGCGCACCAACGTTCCCGGCCTGATCGGCGGAAACGGCGGCGCTGGCGCCATCGACCCCGACGATCTTTTCTCCTCCGGAGTGCTCACCTGGACGGGCGCGATCGCCGCGGTGGGCCTGCTGTTCACGGCACTCGGCTGGCTCGCGTCCGGTCGCGACGCCGTCCGTGGAATCTTCAACCTCCCGCCGGCCCCCACCAACTTTCTACTGCTGAAAGTCAAAGACCTCGGCCTCGCGGTCGGATTCGGCATTGCACTGATCGTCTCGGCCGCACTGAGCGTGTTCAGCACGGCGGCGCTCTCTACCGTGTTCGGGTGGTTCGGAGTCGACGCGATGTCAGATGCCGCCGCGGTAGCCGCGCGCGCTGCCGGGCTAGGGATCACCCTGCTGCTGGACGTCGTCGTACTGGGGCTGTTCTACCGGGTGGTGTCCGGCATCCAGATCCCGTTCCGCCAGCTGGCCCAGGGCACCATCATCGGGGCGATCGCGCTCGGGGTGCTCAAGGCACTGGGAAGCAGCCTGCTGGGCGGTGCCACCAAAAACCCGCTGCTCGCCTCCTTTGCGGTGATCATCGGCCTGCTCGTCTGGTTCAACCTGATCTGCCAGGTCATCCTGATCGCCGCCTCGTGGATCTCGGTCAGCGCCGACGACAGGGGCATCAACCTGACCGGCACCCGGCAGAGGGGTCGCAAGACCGACGTCACACCCAGCGACACGGCGACGGCGCTGTAGTCGGGGCTGCGCGGGGGGCGGGTCACGCGCCGGTTGTCCATGTCCGCGACTCTCGTCGAGACGGGCGATGTCAAGCTGCGTGGAGTCGTTCGAGCGGTTTTTCGTTTTCCGGTTGCTCGGGTCGGTTGATGCTGACGATATCAGCGGGTGCGGGTGTGGCCGGTCGAGCTCGGAATCGTTCGGGGTGCGAGGCGTAGTATG
>NZ_JANLVV010000056.1:0-8231 GCF_031364185.1 Salinibacterium sp.
GCTGGGGTCGTGCTCTCCGCCCCCAACCTGGGGTGGCTTGGTGAAGACCTGCAGGGCATCCTGTCCACCCGCTTCGGGCTACCCGTCGTGGTGGCGAACGACGCGAATGCCGCCGCGCTCGCCGAGCACAGCTTCGGCGATGCCGACAGCGACATGATGCTCGTCAAGGTCGGCCACGGCGTCGGCGCGGGTCTCCTGCTTGACGGGACCCCACTCTTTGGCAGCCGGTTCGCCGCCGGCGAGATCGGCCACGTCGTGGTCGGCACCGACGGCGGCCTCGAATGCGTATGCGGTAAGCACGGTTGCCTCGAGACCTGGCTCGCCACCCCTCGACTGGAGAGGGCCATCGCGGCAACGCCGGAGTCGAGAATCGAGATTCTGACGGAGGCGGGGCAGCGCCTCGGCATCGCACTTGCCCCCGTCGTCGGCGCGCTCAACCTCGCCGAGATCGTGCTGAGCGGTCCGACGGAACTTCTTGATGGCCCGCTTGCCCTGGCGACCATCGAGACCCTCCGAAGCAGGACGATGGCCGAATTCCACGGCGATCTGACGCTGCGGATGACAACGCTCGGTGAAGACATCGTCATGCGCGGCGCCGCCGTTATGGTCCTCTCCGCGCAACTCGGGGTCTCCTGACCCCACGAATCACTGCCCGCAACACTCCATCCACAGAAGGAAGACACAATGAAGCGAAAGATCGGACTGGTCGCAGCTGCGACCGCAGCACTCGTCGTTCTTGCCGGGTGCTCCACGCCGGCTCCGGCCGAGCAGTCAGCCGATGGCCAGAACATCACCCTGTGGCTCATGGGAGGTGACACCCCGGATACGCTGCGTGACTTCCTTAAGACAGAGTACGCAGACGCAACCGGGGGCACCCTTACCATTGAGCAGCAGGACTGGTCGGATGCCCTTTCGAAGCTCACGACCGCGCTACCTGATAGCGAGAATACGCCCGACGTGACGGAGATCGGCAACACCTGGTCGCCGACATTTACCTCCGTCGGCGCTTTCAGCGATATCACGGACATGTACGTCGAGCTAGGTGGCAACTCACTGCTTCCCTCCTTCGTCGAGGTAGGGGCCGTCGATGGTGCCAATTTCGCGCTGCCCTACTACTTCGGTTCGCGTTATATTTTCATGCGCAAAGACGTATGGGGAGCCGCCGGGCTCGAAATTCCGACTACGCTCCCGCAGTTCAACGAGGGTGTCGTCAAGCTGAAGACCGACACGCAGTCTGGTTTCTATATCGGCGGTGAAGACTGGCGCAACGGCGTCTCCTGGATCTTCGCCAACGGCGGGGAGCTCGCAAAGAAAGAAGGCGACAGCTGGATGTCGAGTCTGTCCGATGCCAAAACGATCGAGGGCCTCACTCAGCTGCAGACGGTGTATCAGGATGCCTCGCTCGCACCCGTCACGGAAGCAGACAGCACCCCGTGGGTCAACATCAACAACAATGCGGCAACCGGAGTACCGGAGGCGGCGACGATCATCGCGCCAGGATGGGCGCACTGGTCTATCGGCGACCTCGCACCGGACCCGAAAGACGACACGAAGACCGTCGCGACCTGGAACGATGCGACCTTCGGCAACTTCGTGCTCCCCGGGGTGGACGGTGGCGCGGCTCCGGTCTTCGCCGGTGGCTCAAACATCGCGGTCTCTGCGGCCAGCAAGAACCAGGCTGGCTCCCGTGAGCTGATGAAGATCATCTTCTCGGAGGAGTACCAGAACATGCTGGGCGCCAACGGACTCGGCCCGGCAAACCTGGACTATGCGTCATCCCTCGGGGATGACCAGTTCGCCACCGCTCTCTCGGAATCGGCGGCAAACTCGAAGCTCACCCCCGCCGCTCCCGGCTGGGCCGCTGTCGAGGGATCCGGCCTTCTCGAGGAGTTCTTCGGCAAGGTCAACGGTGGCGGCGACATCCCGGCACTCGCCAAAGAGTATGACGCCAAGATCGACGACCTGATCAACGGCTGACGCTGCGCACTCCGGCTGGGCGACGTGCCAGCGTCGCCCAGCCGGCACCATCGACTTCTCAACCATGCCGACCAACCCTGCCGAAAGGAGGACCAGCCGTGTCTGCTGACGCTCTCACCCGCGTGAACAACCGCCGCGGCATCCGTGCTCCGCACCTGCTGCTCATCCCGGCGATAGCGATCCTCGTGCTCGGCATGGGATATCCGGTGATCTGGCAGATCGTCACGTCGTTCCAGGAGTACGGGCTGAAACAGCAATTCGGCCAGGCCCCATCCTTCGTCGGGCTCGACAACTACATCACGCTCGCCACCGATCCGCAGTTGTGGGTCGTCGTCGGCAAATCCCTCGCCTTCTGCCTGATCACCGCCTTCGTGACCCTGGGCCTCGGAACGCTGCTCGCTCTGCTCATGTCCGCCGTGACGACGACTGCGCGGCTCGTGCTGCAGGTCGCCCTCCTGCTTGCCTGGTCGATGCCCGTCGTCTCGGCCATGACCGTGTGGATCTGGCTGTTCGACCGCCGCAGGGGCGCCATCAACTACCTGCTCGACATGGTTCCCGGCGTCGACATGAACCGCTTCGACTGGCTATCCACACCCTTCACTTTCCTGCTCGTCGCCTCAATCATCGTGGTCTGGATGAGCGTGCCCTTCGTCTCCTTCTCCGTCTACGCCGGGCTCACCCAGGTCTCAGACGAGGTCATGGAAGCCGCGCAGCTCGATGGCGCGACCGGCTGGCAGCGATTCTGGGGAATCATTCTCCCGATGATCCGACCGGTCATCTCGATCGTGTTGCTGTTGCAGCTCATCTGGGACCTGCGCGTCTTCACGCAGATCAAACTGCTGCAGGATGCCGGCTCCAAGTCAGGAGACTATGACCTGTTGGGCACCTACATCTACAAGCTCGGCACGAGTGCTCAGGACTTCGGGATGGCTTCGGCCGTGTCGATCCTCGTGCTCGGGATCACGATCGCCCTGAGCTGGTTCTACATCCGCAGCCTGCTGAAGGAGGACGTGGCGTGAACCGCCCACTTGCGAAGGGGCTCCTGAGTGCTCTCGCCGTCATCATCGCCCTGATCTGGGCGTTCCCGGTCTACTGGATGGTGAGCTCGTCATTCATCCCCACGGCGATCCTGCAGTCGTTCATCCCGACCTTCTTCCCCCTCAACGGAACCGTGAGCAACTACACCGGGGCGATCGCCGACGGCTCGTTCTTCAGCGCCCTCGGCATGAGTGTCGCCATCACGCTCACGGTGGTGCTCTTCTGCATAGTCTTTGCATTCCTCGCCGCCGCGGCGATCAGCCGGTTCAGATTCCGGGGTCGCCGCAGCTTCGTCATCGCCGTGCTCATCGTGCAAATGCTCCCGGCCGAGGGCCTTTTCATCGCTCAGTACAAGATGGTCTCGAGCGTGCACCTGCTCGACAGCGTCGTCGGCGTCAGCGTGATCTACATCGCCGCCGTCGTACCCTTCACCATCTGGATGCTGCGGGGCTTCGTCGCGGGCGTCCCCGTCGATCTCGAGGAGGCCGCGATGGTCGACGGGCTCAGCCGATTTGGAGCCTTCATGCGGATCACGTTCCCGTTGCTCGCCCCCGGGCTGGTGGCATCCGGTGTCTATGCGTTCCTGCAGGCATGGAACGAGTTCACCGTGGCCCTGGTGCTGCTGCCCTCGGAGGCCGCCCAGACACTGCCGCTCTGGCTGCGCGGTTTCGTACAGGCCTCTGCCACGCGCGAGACCGACTGGGGCCAGGTCATGGCGGCGTCGACCCTCGTCGCCGTTCCCGTCATCATCTTCTTCCTCATCGTGCAGGGTCGACTTACGTCGGGTCTCGTGAGCGGGGCGGTGAAGGGATGACCGACACCCGGCTGCGCGCCGATCCGGGGCTCGCCACCGGCAGCACGCTGCGCGTCGGCATTGACATCGGCGGCACCAAGACCGATGCGGTGGTCATCGAACCCACCGGGACGATCGTGCAGCGGCTCAGGCTGCCCACCGGCTTCGGACCGGATGCCGTGCTCGAGACCGCGGTCTCCGCCGTCGCCCGGCTCGCGGAACTCGCGCGGACCGAAATCACGAGTTTCGCTTCCATCGGTGTCGGAATCCCCGGAGCCGTCGACAACGGCACCGGCCGGGTCACCCACGCTGTGAACCTCGGCCTCGAGGGGCTTGAGCTCGGAGTAGAACTAAGTCACCGGCTCGGGCGTCCCGTGCGCATCGACAACGACGTGAACGCCGCGGCGCTCGGTGCGTTCCACCTTCTCGAGAAGCCCGAGAGCTTCTCGATGGCCTACCTCAACCTCGGCACGGGGCTCGCCGCCGGGATCATCATCGACGGCCGGGTGTGGCGGGGTTCGCGTGGCACCGCGGGCGAGATCGGCCACATCCCGGTCGACCCGCGGGGCCCGGAATGCCCGTGTGGCCAGCGCGGCTGCCTCGAGATGCTCGCATCGGGGTCCGCGATTGCGCGGCAGTGGCCGACCGATGATCCCAAGCCCGCTCGGGCGCTCTTCGCCGCCGCCGCGGGTGGTGATCCCCTGGCCAGGGAGGTCACCTCCCGATTCGTCGAGAACGTCGCGGCCGCAGTCCGCATCCTCGTGCTCACCGTTGACGTCGACAGTGTCGTCATCGGGGGCGGGCTCTCGACTCTCGGGCCGGTCCTCCTCGACGAGGTTCGGGCCGTGCTCGCATCGTGGGAGGCCGCGTCGGGCTTCCTCGCCTCCACCGGGCTCAGCGACCGCATCGCGATCGTGCCCGTCGACTTCCCGGCGGCGGCCGTTGGCGCCGCCCTAGTGGGGGTGGCCTGATGGCGGAAGTGGTAATCGTCCGGTCGATGGCTGCCGCGGGCGGGGTGGCCGCGGATGCGATCGAGCAGCTCGTCCGCCGTAACCCCCGTGCTGTGCTGGGGCTCGCGACGGGTTCCACCCCCCTGTCCACATGGACCGCGCTCGCGGCGCGCAACCTCGACCTCGCGCAGGTGCGGGGGTTTGCGCTCGATGAGTACGTGGGGCTTCCGGCGGGGCATCCACAGTCCTATCGCTCCGTCATTACGCGGGAAGTCGTCGAACCGCTCGGACTCAACCCAGAGCTGGTGCGTGTGCCGGCCGACAGCGGTCCCCTCGAGACCGCGGGCGACGACTACGAGTCGGCGATCACGGATGCGGGCGGTGTGGACCTGCAGATTCTCGGGATCGGACGCACCGGGCACATCGGCTTCAACGAGCCGGGGTCATCGTTCGCGTCGCTCACCCGGATCAAGACGCTGACCCAACAGACGCGGCTCGACAACACGCGCTTCTTCGACTCACCGGAGCAGGTGCCCATGCACTGCATCACGCAGGGGCTCGGCACGATCCTTCGCGCACGCCACCTGGTGCTTCTCGCCTTCGGTGCCGCGAAGGCCCGGGCCCTGGCGGGAGCCGTGGAGGGCCCGCTCACCGCGTCGCTACCGGGCTCGGCCATCCAGCTGCACCCGCGCGTGACGGTCATCGTGGATGAGGCTGCCGGGTCCGACTTGGTGCACGCCGACTACTACCGCTACGCGTGGAACAATCGCCTCGAGTGGGAACGGATCTGACCGGCGGCCCACGACCTCGCTAGATGCGCACCCCGGACTGCTTTTAAGGTCGACGTGAGAGACCGCGAGCGTGGTGAATGGGCTAATTGAATGCGAACGTCAGATCTTGCTCACTCTCGCTCTTGGACCATCCAATTCCGAGTTGATTGAGTCAATTTCCAATGCAACGCTGGCGTGACCACTGCAGGTCAATCCGTGTACGCCGTCGGGAACGTTCCGCAACTCGGCGAATGGTCGGTTGCCAGCGCAGTCGAATTGAGCCCGACGAGCTACCCAACATGGACCGGCACGATCTCCAATTTGCCTCCCAGCACAACTGTCGAGTGGAAGTGCATCAAACGGGGGGAAGCAAACTATCCCGATACGGCCGATGCATGGCAACCAGGCGCTAACTCAACCATCACCACGCCAAGCTCGGGCGCCGGTGGCACGACAGTAGGAAGCTTCTGACGCATCGATCAGGAGATGCTGATGGCCTCGGAAACCAACCGTTTCCGAGGCCATCTCCTCATATACGGGTCCGTCTACTTGACATGAAGCCGCACGCCGCTATCGTATATTCAAGACTAAATAAACGAGGAAACAATGTCGCTTCGCTCGAACTCTCGCACGGATGTCAACCGATCGGCGATCCTCGCACGGTTGGGCGCACAGGGTCCACTGTCCCGCGCAGATCTTGCCCGCACCCTGAGCGTTTCACCGGCGCTGATGACGCAACTGATCAAGGATCTTCTCGTCGATGGTTTGGTACTCGAGTTGGATCACTCTCCGTCACAGGGCGGCCGGCCCGCGCGGATGCTCGGTCTGGCAACCAACGCCGGTCGAGCCATCGGCGTCAAGGTCGTCGCGGATCACGTCGCGTTCGTAGAAGTTGGCCTGGACGGTACAGTCCTTCGCTCGGCCCGCGAGCCTTTCGACGCGGCAGCGTCCACGGTCCTTTCAGACCTGACAACCTTGCTTAGGGTGTTCATCGCGGGTGGTAGTAGCAAACGCGTTCTTGGGGTTGGAGTGGGCCTGCCCGGAAATGTCGATCAACAGGGCATTGGGGTTGTGGATTCGACACAGCTGGGGTGGAGCAAAGTGCCTGTCGGCTCGACGCTTCGTCGTGAATTGTCGTTGCCGGTGATTGTTGAGAACAATGTGAACGCCCTTGCGGTTGCTGAGCGCCTGTACGGGCTGGGCCGGAAGCACGAGAACTTTCTGGTTGTCACGATTGGTACCGGTGTGGGCGCGGGAATTGTGGTTGATGGTGTCGTGCTTCGGGGTGCTGGCGGTGGCGCCGGTGAAATCGGTCACACCCCTGTGATTGAGGGCGGTGCGACCTGCACCTGCGGGAATGTCGGCTGTCTCGAGGCACAGATCGGTGAGTCCGCTTTGGTGCGTACCGCTCATCAACGCGGAGTTCTCAACGGTGCAAGTGGCATCGACCAGCTCATGGCCGCAGCAGACAGCGGTGACGCGGAGGCAGCGCGGATCTTCAGCGAGGCGGGTCATCTGTTGGGCCGAACTCTTGCGGGGATCGTGCACATGCTCGACCCTGAGATCATTGTCATCCTCGGTGAGGGCACCGCGGCGTGGTCGCATTGGTCGTTCGGGTTCGAGCCGGCCCTTCGCTCGTCGCTGATTCCGAGCCGTCGTGGTGTTGGTGTCGCGGTCGAGTCGTGGCAGGACGAGAGCTGGGCTCAGGGTGCTGCGGCGTTGGTGCTTGCGACACCGTTCGATTCCGATGACCTCGCCGGCGATCAGGGGCGCCTTGTTCGCGAACGTCTCGTGGAGCAGTCGGCTCCGCACGGAGGCACGGAGTGACGCTCGCACCCCCGCGTCCACCCGTCCACGTTGAGACGCCGTCGATTCAGGCGGTTCCGCGCGGCAGGTCACGGTCGAACCGTGTGACGTACGCACTCACGGTCGCCATCTTCTTGGTGCCGAGTGCGGTTCCTTTGCTGCTTTTCGTGCTCGGCCCGATGGTGTCCGCGGCGTGGATCAGTCTCAACTCGTGGAACCTGCTCAGCCCGATGGAGTTCGTCGGCTTCGGCAACTATATTTCGCTCGTAACGGACTCGCGAACGGGCGATGTCTTCTTGCACACTCTGTATTACATCGTCGGCTACCTGCCGATCGTTTACATCGGCGGGCTCGCCCTCGCGCTGGCTCTCAACACACAGCTGAAGGGGCGCTCGTTCCTGCGAGGAATCTATTTCCTACCGGTTGTGACGAGCTGGATCGTTGTCGCGATCGTGTGGCGGTGGCTTCTGAACCCGAGCAACGGGATCGTGAATCTCGTCCTCGGTTTCTTCGGGGTGGACGGCCCGGGATGGTGGGCGGACCCAGCGTGGGCGATGCCGTCGATCATCATTGCTTCAGCTTGGAAGGACCTCGGTTTCGTGATGGTCATCCTCCTTGCGGGGCTGCAGGCCATCAATCCTGACATGTACGACGCCGCACGCGTTGATGGTGCCGGATGGTGGCGGCGCCTGTTCAGCGTCACACTCCCCCTTCTCAGCCCGAGTACGTTCTTCGTCGTCGTCATCTCACTCATCAACGGCTTCCAAGTGTTCGACCAGGTGTACGCGATGACGGGCGGGGGCCCGGGCGGTGCCACCCAGGTGGTTGTTCAGCAGATCTACGACCTCACTTTCCGATACGGCGCCGCCGGCGAAGCGTCTGCACTGAGCTGGATGC
>NZ_JANLVV010000068.1:0-1868 GCF_031364185.1 Salinibacterium sp.
GATCGCCGCGTTCTCGAATGAACGGCGTCGGGCGCTCATCGGCGAGCTCAATCACCTCGTGCAGCGCGATAGTGGCGGCACGGCGTTGGCTGGCGAATCCGATCGCAGCCGCTTCTCGGGCTCGCGCGACACCTCATTCGTGCGACTACGCCCCGAGTTGGTCGTGGAGGTTCGATACGACCACATGGAGGGTGCCCGTTTTCGGCACACTGTGCAGTTCGAGCGCTGGCGCCCCGACCGCGACGCTGCGTCGTGCACCTTCGACCAGCTGGAGCGGCCCGTCGCCTACGACCTGGGATCCGTGCTCGGCTGAGCCATCCGGGCCCGTAGCGTGGCCCGCTTCGGTGTCGGCCACGTTGATAACTCCTGCACTTCGGGGTGCGCCTCGCGTCCGACACCCGGAAACACCCCGGGATTCCGGGTAACCGGTCGCAGCCACTCCTCAATCTGCAGGAGTTATCAACGTGCGCGGGCCTGAGCGTCCGATTCTTCGTGGACACTCCAGCAATGACCGGAATGTGCCCTTCCTTCGCAACGACTGGAGTGTCGACGGGGGAGACCTGATCCCCGTGCGTCCGCACTGACGGCGCCCAGGTTGCGGCGCTGTTGCGGCGCGACCGCGGGCTACGACTTCTTCGCGCGGGAAGGCTGCACGCGTGGTGGCTCACCCGGCATTTTCGGGAAGTCGGGCGGAAACGGTAGCTCGCCAAGGCCATCAGCCAGGTCGCGGTCCCACCACTCCAGGAGGGTGGCGATATCGCCGGGTTCATCGGCGAAATGCTCCCATGGGTCGCCGTTCACTTCAAGCCTCGCGGGCACCGTCAGGATGGTGAATTCGCGTGGATCGGCGCCCTCCAATTCAGTCCACTCCAGCGGCGTAGACACCGGGGCATGCGGCAGCGGCCGTGGGCTGTAGGCGCCGGCCATCGTGCGATCCCGGTTCGCCTGGTTGAAGTCGACGAACACCTTCTCGCCGCGTTCCTCTTTCCACCATGAGGTAGTCACCGCCCCCGGCATCCGTCGCTCGACTTCGCGAGCCGCCGCGATCACCGCGTGACGCACCACCAGGAACTCGTGCTCGGCCCGGATCGGCGCGAAAACGTGGATACCCCGATTGCCCGAGGTTTTGACGAACGCCGTGAGACCGGCCTCGGCCATCACCGAGCGAAGCTCGACGGCAACTCTGGCCGCATCCCCGAAATCGGTGCCGGGTTGAGGGTCGAGGTCGATGCGGAATTGGTCCGGGTTGTCGCTGTGCTCGGCCCTGGATGCCCAGGGATGAAACGTGATCGTGTTCATCTGGACGGCCCAGACCGCAGCGGCGGGCTCATCGATCACCAACTGTGGATGCGAGCGACCGCTCGGGTAGACCACGGGGACGCTGCGCACGAACTCGGGCGCACCCTTGGGCGGATTCTTCGAGAAGAACTCTTCACCGCCCACCCCGGCGGGGAAGCGTTGCAGGGACACAGGCCGGTCTCCATTGGCCCGGACGAACGCCTCACCCACCACGACCATGTACTCGGCCAACCTGAGCTTGGTGATGCCCGCATCGGGCCACAGCACTCGAGAGGGGCTCGACACTCTTATTTCCCGGATGCCCCCGGGTCCGTCAACCTGGATCGTCGTCGCCTCGCTGGCCATGAGCCCAACCTACGCCGCCCAAGCTATGCCGGTGTGATCCCGTGCCGGTTAACGAAGTTCGGCCCCGCTCGAAAGCGGGGCCGAACCGGACCTCTCACTACTTCTTGTCGTCCTCGGGAGGCGTGTCGGCGGCAGGCGCGTCCTCGGCAGGCGCCTCTTCAACAGGCGCGTCGGTAGAGTCGACAATGTTCTCGTCCACGGGAGCCTCGGTCGCAGCAGGCTTC
>NZ_JANLVV010000075.1:0-1035 GCF_031364185.1 Salinibacterium sp.
CGCAGTCGTTCCGGGATGTCGGGGTGTACAGCCTCGATACGGTGCATGTTCTCGGAGCTGGTGCTACGGCGGCCTCTGTTATCGCCGGGGTGGCCGGGCTCGGCGCGAACAGGGTGTTGGTCTCCGCGAGGACGCCGGCAAAGGCGGCAGGGCTCGTCGAGCTTGGTGTCGACCTCGGGGTTGAGGTGATGGTTGACGGCTGGGGCGTTGTGCCGCGCTCGATGGAGGTCCCCACTGCCGTGGTGAGCACCCTGCCCGGTGGAGTGACAGTTCCCGACGTCACGTTCGAAGCCAGATCGACGAGCGTGCTGCTCGATGTCGCATATTCTCCCTGGCCTAGCGCACTCGCCACCTCGTGGGCGACTGTGGGATCCACCGTCATTTCGGGACTCGACCTTCTGGTCAACCAGGCCGTTGGGCAGATCCGGATCTTTCTCACCGGCAACCCGGCCGAGCAACTGCCGGATGAACCGGCAGTGGTCCGAGCGATGCGAGAGGCTCTGCACCCCCACTGAGACCCGCCGTGTGGCTCGGTCCGGAGTCGGCGTCGCGCCAGGGGAGGATCGCGCTATGAGAGGATTGGGACATGCTGCGTTGGTTGACGGCTGGTGAGTCGCACGGTCCCGAGCTCGTCGCCATTCTCGAGGGGCTTCCCGCCGGAGTTCCCGTGACCGCCGAGGCGATCCAGGCGGACATGCAGCGTCGTTCGCTCGGGTACGGTCGCGGGGCGCGCATGAAATTCGAACAGGACGAGCTTTCTATCAGTGGCGGAATCCGGTTCGGTGCCAGCATGGGGAGCCCGATCGCGCTGCGCATCGGCAATACGGAGTGGCCGCGCTGGATCGATGTGATGAGCGCCGCCGCCGTCGATCTTGAGTCGCTGCCGAAAGGGCGCGGCGCAGCCCTGACCCGACCTCGACCGGGCCACGCCGACCTCGTTGGCATGCAAAAATACGACTTTCCCGAGGCGCGGAACGTGCTCGAGCGGGCCAGTGCTCGTGAAACTGCGGCGCGGGTCGCGCTGGGTGCCGTAGC
>NZ_JANLVV010000292.1:0-5803 GCF_031364185.1 Salinibacterium sp.
GATGGAGGCATCCAGCTGATCGGAGGCAAAGACGGCGGCATCCCCAGACCCGGCGATGTCGACGATAGCCCGGGCGGTGCGGAGCTTCTCGGCGCGAACTGCTCCCACACCGTCGAGCGACACGGTGAGCTCGTCGGCGCGTCCGTTGAACGTTGCGTCACCCGCTCCGCTGAGATTGATGGTGACGGTCGCGGCATCTACTGAGTCGATGTCGACATCACCCGCGCCGTCGATGTCAACCCTCAGGTCATCGCCGGGCACGTTGGAACGGATGTCTCCCGCTCCCTCGACCCGGATGCCTTCCAGGTTCGGCAGGGTGAGCTCATATCTGATCCTGGCGCCGGAGACCGTCGGAGTGCCCGACCTGACACCGAGCACAAGTTCGCTGTTTTTCACGTCGGAGGTGAGTCGATCCATAATCTCAGCGGGAGCATGGATGACCAGCGACGGTTCACCCTCGCTGATCGTGACGTCACCCCACGAGTCGAGAACGACCGAGATGGCGGTATCGATGGAACGATCTTCGCTGATGACGGGACCGCGAGACGCAAGCCCGCAACCTGACAGGAAGAGGAGGGCACAAGCGGGGACGGTGATGAGGGCGAGGGTTCGGCGCATAAGACCAGATTAGGAAGTCCGCCGCGCATCTACCCGTGGGCTAACCCCCGAATTGGGGGTGTGGAAGGCTGCCTGTCGCGTGAGAACAACGTCAATCTCAGCGGTGCCAGCGCAGTGGGCTCTGCCGTGTCAACTTCAAGTTCAAGAGAAACTTGGAGAAAAGTTGGAGCTGGAGAACTGCTGAGCTTGAGGCTCCGCTGAGTGTCGCAGGGGGCGGATACGATGACCCACATGCCGAATCCCCCACCCCGGAGATCCCGGTGCACCGTTCCCCAGACAACCGATCTTTTCTGGCGCGAGTACGTGGACGAGCATCATGACTCCACCATCGAGTTGACCGACTGGATCGAGTCCCTCCAGCCGTTTGCTCAGAGCTCTGTACTCGGTCAGATTGATGCTCTTCTCGATCTGGCCGCGTCAGGCCAAATTCACGCCGGAGACGAAAGTAAGTTGCGTCCGATTCGTCGCGATCCGGACCTCTATGAGCTGAAGTGGAAACTTCTGTCGAAGGCGGTGCGGCAGCATCACGCGGAACCGCCTCACTATCCGGACGACCTCGTGAAACTCCACGTCCACATCAAATCAATGAGGAAGACCAGTGCGGAAACTCGGGCTGCGCAGGATATGGAAATTAGTCAAGCTCAGTTTCGATATGTCGCTGGAGAATCATCAGAGTGGACTCCATAAAGGGGGTACACAACTAACAGGTTGTGCGGCTAAGATCACCGCATGGCCGCCCTTGAAGAACTCCTTCGTCGTGCTCGCGGAAGTGTGCAGCATGCCCGAACGAAGATGCTGGCAAAGAACGACTACAAACTGATGGCAGACCTTGTCCAAATCCGCATTAGTCGAGGGCTGACTCAGCCGCAGGTCGCCGAACGACTGGGAATCTCTCAGCAGGCTGTTTCCAAGCTCGAGAGCTACAGCAGCGACCCGAGACTCTCTACCATCAGGCGCTACGCAAATGCTGTAGAAGCGCTTGTAGCTCATGTCGTTGAGGCTGACGAGGGGCAACTCGCCAATGGCCGCGCCTGGATCGCAACCACCTATACGACGACAACTGTGACGCCGAATCGGACGTATCCAGCCGAAGCGGTGCGTCGCGTCGATTATTCCGTCGCCGCATAGCCGTGACCCTTCACGTCTCTGACGTCCACGACTTCGTCAAGGAAGTCGAACTTGACACGCTCTTCATGCATGAGGAGCGCGGCCGGCGCCTTCGCTGGACCGACGACGAACTTCTTGAGATTGTTCTGCCCGTCACATCCAGCAGCCTGGCGGTAAGTCGTGACGAGGCACGGCACCGCTTTCGTTTTCGCACCACATTCACTGACCAGAGCGCCGAGTATGTTGCCGATTGCGAAGTCGTGTACATCCTGTCCGAGGACGTCGATGTTGCAGAGAGCGTGTCAATGGAATTCGCTGAGCGTGTTGCGTTCATGGCTGTGTATCCATACTTGCGGGCATCTATCTCCAGCTCGGCCGCTCGACTTGGATTGCCGATACCACTCCTAGGAATCGTGCGCCAGGGCGAATTCCAGAGTGGCGAGAAAATGACGCAGGAGCAAGTTCAGCAGGAGTTCATCGACGACCGTAGCGAGACTCTCGGCTAAGTGACGCTCTTGCAAGGGCAGTCTTTACGCAAATCCGGGCTGCTTTAGTCACACACGAAAGCGGCGCCACTCAAGCGGGTGTCGACGCGCCGAACGGGTCGTAGGCGCGACCATCTTGCACGATCTCACGGTTGAGTTCGGTGAGGCGCCGCACGAGCTCCGGGCCATCCTGCGCGACGGATGCCGGCCAGCCGTACGCGGCGGCGACCGCCACATCCAGCGCCCTGTGCAGCGCGGCGAGGTCGGTGAAGGCACCGTCATCCATCAGGTTGTAGAGCTTCGTGAGGCCGAGGTCATGCTCGAGGCACAGCTCGCTGCGACGCGCATACAGAGTGGATGCCGCGGCCGCCACCTTCGCGCGCGCCGCCTCGGTCACGGGGTCGGGCCACGGGAACGTCGCGAACACCGTCGTCGGGGTATACCTCAGTCGCGTTTCCAGCGTCGAGGACTGCGCCCACGCCCACGCATCGTGCGCCCGCGACATCAGGATTCCCATCGAGTAGTCGTCGTCGAATGCGAAAACCACGGTGGCGTCGCTCGCAATGGTGTTCTCATCGACCTTCGCGACAAACATCCGCTTACCGTGACGTCCGACAGCGAGGTATGTGTTGATTCCGTGAAGTGCTCTACGCATCTGCACGCGCGCCCTGCCGAATACCCACCACTTCGCACGGAATCCGCTATCAGCGTTGAGATCGCGTTCGGGTTTCACTCTCTCCCGAACGATCTTGAGGGCTGCTGGATACTTTGCTGCGATCTCCAACGACCGGTCATTAAAGTCGATGATCCATCGGGCGGGGGTCTGGGTAGGTATTTCAGCGATGTCTTCGCTGTCCAGGTAGGGCCGGATCACGTCGCTATATCGGATCTCGGCATCGCCAATTAGTTTTTGGGCCTCAGTGCTTTGGATGACGAAGCCTTTGCCTACCGGGATGGGGCCCTGAAAGCTGCGATTACTATTGCCGGCAAGAGTCGTTGGATTCCAAGTCGAGGTCGATCCCGCGCGTAATGAGGATGTGATTGCGGTCACCGCCGAGCCATCCAAACTTATTGATGACTCCGGGCCCACTGGCTGCATCACCCAGTTCACCAGACTCACATGAACCTTCGCGTCACCCGGCCATTTCTGGCTGGATACAGCATCGGTGATGACGCCGCCGTTAGCAACGATGTAGTCCAGCGAAGCGCTCCGCGCGGTATTCTGCGAGATCGAGTTGGTGCCCACGAGCCCAGCTCGCTGCCCCGGCTTCAGATGGTCGTGCGCCTTGCGGAACCAGTAGACGCACAGGTCCTTGATGCCGACATCGAAGGTGCTGTCTAACCACTTCAGATAGTCACCGCCGAGCCCTGCGCGCAAGAGTTGTGAGCCCAAAAACGGCGGGTTCCCGATGATTGCGTCGACCTCGGGCCAGTCAGCCCGCAGTGCGTCTGCGGCGCGGATTCCGGAGAGATCGATAAGCGGCAGCACCGGCTCGGCCTCGCCGAAGCGGTCGACCATCTGGCGGTGACCCATCCACAATGTCACTCTCGCAATGAGCACCGCGATCGGCTCGATGTCGATGCCTTTGACGTTCGACAGCGGGTAGTAGAGGCCGGCGGTCGAGGGGGCGGGGGTTCCGGCATCCGCTGCGAGAGTCACGACGCGCTGTTTAATGTCGAACTCGAGCGCACGCAGTTCGCGATACGCAACGTAGAGGAAGTTGCCGCAACCGCATGCCGGGTCGAGCACGCGAAACTTGCAGAGTTCGTCGAGGAGGGCCCGGGCATCCTGAGCCGAAGTTGTGGCCTCGATGCGCTCGCGCCATGGACGGATGATTGTCGGCGTGACGATTTTCATGATGTCTGACTCGTGCGTGTAATGGGCGCCGAGGCGCTCGCGGCGCTCCTCGCCGAGCACCCCCTCCATGAGCGAGCCGAAAATCGTGGGGTCGACTGTGTGCCAGTCGAACTCGGCGGCCTTCTTCAGGTGCAGCAGTTCATCCCGATTCATGAACACCGCGGCGGGCCTCGCGAACAATTCGCCGTTCACGTAGCGCGTGCCCTTGTAGCGGCCGTGGCGATTGTGGCTGCCCTTCTGGTTGAGCAGCGTGAACAGGTACCCGATGTCGCGCGCAGAATCCGCGTTCGGGTCGAGGATGAGAGAGTCAACCGTGCTTTGCAGGGGGTAGCCCTCAAGCATGCCGAGGTCTTCGGCGAACAGGCACCACACCAGCTGCATCGTGAAACGCTGGATCTCATCGATGGGCGCTGCTGCCCGGTCTGCCAGCGACGTGTACAGCTCGGCGATGTGCTTCGCGGCATCGGTGGTCAGGGTGCGGCGGTGCTCGGCGAACACCGGCTCGCTCGAAGCCGACTGTAAGAACAGCAGCGAGTCGTAGCGTTCCGCCAGTTCGGCCAGCGGAAAGCTCAGGCGCGCCTCGTTCGGGAAGCGACCTGGCTCCCAGATCTCGAACTGGCCAAAATTGCAGGCGATCACAAACCGGGCAGCCGGGATGTTCTCGGCAGAGTTCGACGACTCCTGCCAGTAACGCTGCCGCTGTTCCCGAGCCTTCTCGAGCGAGATGTGCGGCGCCTTCATCTCGACGATCAGGGTGCCGGGCCAGTGCAGATCCATGAAGCCCGCGGAGGTCTTGAAGTCTTCGAACAACGCTCCGGCCTCAGACCGGTCTGTTCCGTAGCAGGCGAACAGTTCATTCAGGAAGGTCTGCGCTTCGGCCTTCTCCGAACCGGAGTAGCCCGACCACTTCGCCGTGAACTTCTGCAGGGCATCCTGAATCTCGGGGCCGCTACGCACGCTCAGATCAACCGCAGCGAGTCGCCGGCGTAATAGGTGTCTTGCATGAAGCGTTTGTGACTGCGCTCAAGGTCGGCGATCATCTCGGTGAGGGCGAGCTCGATGTTGTTATCGCCGCCGCTCTTGCGCACACGCACCAGGGCCTTCTTCGACCGGGCGAGAGTGTGCTCGAGGTTCAGGAGCACGTCGCTGACCTCACCCAGAGCTTGCTCATGGGCCGCCTGCTGGGGGCTGCGGTGATTGTCACTCGCCGGGTTGCTCACGGGGTGCCTCCTTGGCAAAACTTCTGCGTCCAGTGTACGGCGGGGGTGTGACCTCGAAACGTGGGTGTGGAGAACTGTTCACCCGGACAGGCTTGAGGCGCGCGGCACCTGCCAACGCGGCCGGGGTCGCGACTGCGCAAGTTGCTGCTCTCTCCCATCCCCGCCGAGACCGCTCAAACTGTTGCTAAAAGTTTGGGGTAGCAGCAGTTTGAGCGGTCTCGACGGCCGGGGGTAGCCGGACTGCTTCGCCGTGACCTTCTGCGGGGCATCCTGAGCATCCAGCGTGACGCTCAGGCGAACAGGGTCGAGCCCAGCGGCGCTCGCGTGCTGAACCCCGGGAGCATCAGGAAGGTGCCGCTCGCCGTGGGGGTCACATATTTCATCAGGTCATCGACCTCGTCGAGGCGCTGCTGGGTGACGGTGAAGGTGCGCAGCTCGCTCTGGAACGAGATGAAGACCAGCCCCGCTTCTGCTTCGTTCTCAAAGGAATAGCTGCGCCGAAACATCAGCCCCGA
>NZ_JANLVV010000103.1:0-8473 GCF_031364185.1 Salinibacterium sp.
CTCGACGCGGGTCGCTGACCACAGCGGCATCTCCGCAGCAGTCATCGCCGGCGACCTTGCGCTCTTCAACTCCTACCGCCTGATCGACCGCAGCGGCGCAGACGATCAGACCCGCGCACGGTTGCTTGAGGTCATGGATGACGCGTTGTTCGCCTCGGCGGCCGGCGAGCTGATCGACGTCGATTTCCAGATTTCCACCGAGGTTCCCCGCGTCGACGATATCCTCACGATGGAGCGCTACAAGACCGCCGTCTATTCGTTCGAGTGCCCCCTGCAGGCCGGGGCGATCCTCGCGGGCGCCTCCGAAGATGTGGTCAGCACGCTTGGCGATTTCGGTCGTGAGATCGGCATCGCCTATCAGATAGTGGATGACCTGCTCGGGGTCTTCGGCCTCGAGGAGGAGACCGGCAAAACGACGATCGGTGACCTGCGGGAAGGCAAGCGCACCGTTCTCATCGCCTACGCGACGAGCACCCGCGAATGGACGGAAGTCGCTCCGCTACTGGGCGACCCCGAACTCACCGACGCCCAGGCCCAGCGCCTTCGGGATGTGCTCATTGACTGCGGTGCCCGGTCGTTCGCCGAGGGGCTCGCTCGGTACTACGCGAACCGTTCGCTCGCACGACTGGCCGAGCCACACATTTCACCGGCGCTGCGAGCCGAGCTTCATCCGGTTGTCGACTCCGTGCTGGGCAGGGTCAAATGAGCGCACCGCATCCGGTGAAAGCCGCGGCCAGGCTTTCGCTGTACGACCGTGTCGCCGAGGAGACGGCGAGCATCGTCATCCGGCGCTATTCGACGTCGTTCGGGCTGGCCTCCCGACTGCTCGGGCCGGGTGTCCGGCAGAATGTCGAGAATATTTACGCGCTGGTGCGGGTGGCCGACGAGATCGTGGATGGCGCCGCCGAGCAGGCGGGAATGGACGTGCCGGGCGCCGGCCGGGTGCTCGACGCGCTTGAGCGCGAGACCGAGCAGGCCATGGAGCATGGCTTCAGCGCCAATCTGGTGGTTCACGCCTTCGCCTTGACCGCGCGGGAGGTGTCGTTCGGCAGTGAACTGACTGCCCCCTTCTTCGAGTCGATGCGCATGGATCTCAGCCAGAAGCGACACGACCAGGCCAGTTTTGAGCGCTACGTGTATGGATCGGCCGAGGTGGTCGGGCTGATGTGCCTCCACGCGTTCCTGCTCGGCGAGACCGTGACAGACCGCGCACGATTCGAGGCGGGCGCGCGCGCCCTGGGAGCGGCCTTCCAGAAGGTGAACTTTCTGCGAGATCTTTCGGCCGATTTCGAGACCCTGGGTCGCAGTTATTTCCCGGATGTCGCGGTCGACTCGTTCGACGAACCCACCAAGCTGCGCCTCCTGGCCGACATCGACGCTGACCTCGCGGTCTCGGCCGCCGTCGTGCCCGACCTGCCTCGCAGC
The DNA here is from genome assembly GCF_031364185.1 of Salinibacterium sp. Classification (NCBI taxonomy): domain Bacteria; kingdom Bacillati; phylum Actinomycetota; class Actinomycetes; order Micrococcales; family Microbacteriaceae; genus Salinibacterium; species Salinibacterium sp. The sequence continues at coordinate 1,426 of NZ_JANLVV010000103.1, forward strand.
TCACGCCGCGCGGTGGCCCTCGCCCAGTCGTTGTTCGCGGAGCTCTCGGTGCGCTTGCGCGCCACCCCGGCCAGCGAGCTTGTCCACACCCGCGTGCGCGTGCCCAACCCGGTGAAGGCGCGCCTTGCGCTCGCCGCAGCACTCGGGGCAAAGCCTGCCCCCGCCGCAGCACTCGGGGCAAATGCCGCCCCCGCCACCCAACCAGGAGGAAAACCGTGAGTCGCGTTGTTGTCATCGGGGGTGGGATCGCCGGACTCTCGACGTCTGCCCTACTCGCCAGGGAGGGCCATGACGTGACCCTTCTCGAGGCTCGACCGGCCGTCGGCGGTCGCGCCGGGTCGTGGGAGAGCGGGGGCTTCCGGTTCGACACGGGCCCATCGTGGTATCTGATGCCCGAGGTCTTCGACCACTTCTACAGGCTTCTCGGCACGACCGCTGACGAGCAGCTGACTCTGGTAACCCTCGATCCCGGCTACCGGGTGTACTTCGAGGGCGAGACTGCCCCGATAGATATCCTCGCGCATCGCGCAGAAAACATCGCCCTCTTCGAATCCGTCGAAAAGGGTGCCGGTGCAAAGCTCGATCGCTACCTGGACTCGGCCGAGGAGACCTACACTCTCGCGAAGAAGCACTTCCTTTACACGACGTTTGCCGACTTCCGTCCGCTGTTCACGAGGGATGTGCTGGCGCGGGCCGGCAAGTTCGTGAGGCTGCTGCTCGAGCCGCTGTCGTCGTACGTGTCACGACAGTACAAAAGTCGCAAGCTCCAGCAGGTTCTCGGCTACCCTGCCGTGTTCCTCGGTTCGTCGCCGTACCTCACCCCGAGCCTCTACCACCTGATGAGCCACCTCGACCTCAGCGACGGGGTGCTGTATCCGATGGGGGGCTTCACTCGCGTCATCCAGAGCATCGCCGATTTGGCCGAAGCCGAGGGCGTGACCATCATTACGGGCGCGGCGGCGACCCGGATTGTGGTCGAGAACGGCGTTACCACCGGGGTCGAGTACGCCCTGGACGGAGCGACGCACCTCGCCGCCGCCGATATCGTGGTGTCGGCCGCTGACCTGCACCACACCGAGACGGCTCTGCTTGAGCCGGAGCAGCAGACCTACCCCGAGCGCTACTGGGAGAAGAAGCTGGCGGGCCCCAGTGCGCTGCTGCTGTACCTGGGCGTCGAGGGTTCGCTGCCCCAGCTCGAGCATCACACCCTGCTATTCACTCGAGAGTGGGAGAAGGGTTTCGACGCCATCTTCGGTGCGGACCCGACAATTCCCGACCCCGCGTCGCTCTACGTCTGTAAGCCCAGCGGTATCGATCCGGATGTCGCCCCAGAGGGTTTCGAGAATCTCTTCGTACTCGTCCCGATTCCTGCTGACCCGACGATCGGTCGCGGCGACGTCGACGGTGACGGCGACACCCGCATTGAGGTGCTCGCGGATCGCGTCATCCAGCAGATAGCGGTCTGGACGGGAATCGACGATCTCGCGTCACGGATCACCGTGCGCAGGACCCTGGGCCCCGGAGACTTCGAAAGCGATCTGAACTCGTGGAAGGGCACGGCCCTCGGCCCGGCGCACACGCTGAAGCAGAGTGCGTTCTTCCGGGCCGGGAATGTCTCGAAGAAGGTGAAGGGGCTGTACTACGTCGGCGGGTCTACGATCCCGGGAATTGGACTGCCCATGTGCCTCATCAGCGCCGAACTCATTGTGAAGCGACTGCGCGGAGACACCTCGACGGGGCCATTGCCCGAGCCGCTGGCACCTGCGCTCGTCACAGCACCCACGCGATGACCCTTCTGTACCTGGCGGCGCTGCTCATTGCGCTGTTCGGGATGGTGATGTTCGACCGCCGGTTCGCGCTGTTTTTCTGGCGGGATGCGCGTCGCGCTGCGATCGTGCTCGTCGTCGGTGTGTTGTTTTTCTTCGCTTGGGATGTGGCGGGGGTAGGCAGCGGCATCTTCTTTCGGGGTGAGACATCGTTCATGACCGGGATCCAGGCGGCGCCCGAGATCCCCCTGGAGGAGATCTTCTTCCTGGCGCTACTGTGCTACCTGACGATGAATGTGTACGGCGCGGCATCCTCTCGACTGCCGAAGACGTCGTCATGACGTACTGGGTTCTGAATGCAATTTTTCTCGGTGTGGTCGCAATCGTGCTCGGTGTGGCTGCGCTCGTGCGTCGCCAGTCGCCCGAGCGGCTGCACTGGCCAGCGATCGGGGTGACCGCCGCCATCCTGCTCGTGATGACCGCGGTCTTCGATAACGTGATGATCGGCATTGGCCTGGTCGCCTACAACGAGGCGCTGATCAGCGGGGCATTCATCGGCATCGCTCCGCTCGAAGATTTCGCCTACGCGGTCGCCGCGGTGGTGGGATTACCCTCACTGTGGGCGCTGCTCGGTTCCTCGCGGGCGCGCGGGCCTTCCCGGGCTCACGGGGTGGCGCGCGGGCGGAGTGATCATGCTTAGGGCGCTGTTCGTGTCATCCCGACCTCTGAGCTGGGTTAATACGGCATTCCCGTTTGCGGCCGCGTACGTGCTGACAACCCAGCGCATCGACCTGACTCTCGTAGTTGGCACAATCTATTTCCTGGTGCCCTACAACCTGGCCATGTACGGCATCAACGATGTGTTCGACTACGAGTCAGACCTCCGCAACCCGCGCAAGGGCGGAGTGGAGGGCGCACTTCTTGATCGAGGGATGCATCGCCCGACGATCTTCGCGGCCATCGTGACGAACGTGCCGTTTCTGGTTTACCTCGCGATTGTCGGCAACCCACAGTCGGTGCTGGTGCTGGCGATCAGCGTGTTCGCGGTCATCGCCTATTCGGCGAAAGGGCTGCGCTTCAAAGAGAAGCCGTTCCTCGATTCGCTCACCTCCAGCACCCACTTCGTGTCGCCGGCCGTCTACGGGCTCGTGCTCGCCGGGGCGGCGTTTACCCCGCAATTGTGGTGCTTACTCGGGGCATTCTTCCTCTGGGGGGTCGCCTCCCACGCGTTCGGTGCCGTGCAGGATGTCATCGCCGATCGTGAGGCCGATATCTCGTCGGTGGCGACGGTGATCGGCGCCAAGGCGACGGTGCGCCTGGCGGTGAGTGCCTACCTTCTCGGCGGCGTGCTGCTGCTCTTCACCGAGTGGCCGGGTCCATTGGCGGCCATCTTGGTGCTCCCGTATGCGGCCGTATGTGCACCGTTCTGGAACGTGACGGATGCTGCGGCCGATGCTGCGAACCGTGGCTGGCGCAGATTTCTGCTGCTCAACTTCATCACTGGCTTCCTGGTGACCATGCTGATGATCTGGTGGCGGGTCGGGGCGTAGCCCGAGGCGTGAGCACGCGCGCTAGTCGTTCCAGCCGAGGTTGCGGGCCATTCGTTCCAGCGCTCCAACGGTGGCTTCGTACTCATCCGGTCTCAGGCCCTCTGTCATGACCGTCCGCTGGGTGGTGACGACCTCTGCAAGACGCTCGAAGGCGAGGTGGCCGCGCTCCGTAAGCTGATAGCGGGCTCCCGTTTCGGCCACCCACGTGCTCTCCACGAGTTCGGTGAGGTGTTCAGCCGAAGAGTTCTCGGTCGGATCGTCTGAGTTCGCAGACAGGAACGGCGCCACCGCCGCATCCAATTGCTCTACCGTCGCCGACTCGCGCGAAAGAACGTTCAACAGTTGCCACTGGCGCCGCGTAACGCCATGCTCCTCAAGTGTCGAGGCGAACTGCTCGTCGATCATTCGGTCGACGAGCTTGAGCCAGAATCCGATCGGCCGCGAGGTGTCCATGCTTCGACACTATTCCTCCGGAGTGCCTCAGGGAGCGTAACCAACGGGAATGTCCCGTCCGAACGACCATCTTGCGGCCCAGTGTGGCGCGGACCGACGTGCTGCACGCGTGCGGGCTCGGCGCGAGGCCCCCCACGGTGCCGCCTAGTAGCTGAACCCGAGCTCGGCTGGGTAGTCCCCGAGCGCGGTCAGCTGCGTGGTGGCGGCGCGAAGGTGAGCGAGCGTGAGGCCCAGGATGCCAGGGCCGAAGCTCACGCGAGACACTCCCAGTTCGGCCAGCGTGCGAAGCGGAACCGAAGTCGGATTGGAGATCACAGACACCTTGCCGTTGATTTCGGCGAGGGCGCGCGCGACTCTGGCCTCGTCACCCAGTCCGAGCATGAAGACGCAGTCAGCACCGGCGCCGAGGTAGGCGTTGGCGCGGGTGATCGCGTCATCCCACTCTCCGCCGCCGGCGAGGGAGTCGACTCGCGCGTTGATGACGATCGGCACTCCGGTCGCGTTCCCGGCGGCGCGGGCAGCAGCCACTCGCGACACCGCGGTATCGAGGTCGAACAGCGGGGCCTTCGCCTGGCCGATGCTGTCCTCGATGTTGAGGCCGGCGGCCCCCACGGAGATCAGTCGCTCGACGTTGCGCTGCACGCCGGAGGCATCCGGTGCATAGCCTTTCTCAAAGTCGATCGAGACGGGAACGTCGACGGAGGAGATGACCAGCGTTGCGGCGGCCAGCGCCTGTTCGACGGTGAGACCCTCGCCGTCTTCCACACCCTGCGCGAAGCTGACGGCGTGGCTTGCGGTGGCCAGGGCCTTCACTCCGGGAGCGCCCGCGACGATCTTTGCGGTGATGGCATCCCAGACATTCGTGACGATGAGAGGGCTTCCTGGAATGTGGAGGGAGCGAAGAAGTTCGGCCTGCGCGGCGGTGGTAGTCATGCCTCAAGACTGTCGCAGTCGTGGGGTGCAGTCCAGCGGGTTGCGGACATGTGCCTCGCGGTGGTCGAACAGCAAGACAGGCATGCGCCGGGGCACTCTGCTACTGCACGCGCACGTGTTTCGGCAGCTTGACGAGCAACATCAGCACGAGGCCAACTGCGACGACGAGGACGACGCCAAGGATGCCCCAGTACTGCACTCCCGCCACGGCAACGAACAACGCGAACAGTGCTGGAGAGATGAAGCTCGCGGCGCGGCCGGTGGTGGCCCATAGCCCGAAGATCTCGCTCTCGCGCCCTGCTGGCGTCACGCGGGCAAGAAGCGACCGTGACGCGGCTTGCGCTGGCCCGACAAAGATGGTCAGGAGCAGGCCGCCGATCCAAAATGCAATTTTTCCCGAGTCATGGAAGAGAAACACACCGAGACCGGCCCCGACCAGTCCGATCAGCGCGGCAATGACGACGGAACGTGGCCCGAAGATGTCGTCGAAGCGACCCGAGAGGATGGTGCTGAGCCCGGCAGTCAGATTCGCGACGATTCCGAATATGAGGAGTTCAGTGGAGGTGAACAGAAACGTTCCGGTGGCAAGAATTGCACCGAACGTGAACACGCCCGCGAGGCCGTCGCGATACACCGCGCTGGCCACCAGGAACCAGAAGGTGGGTCTGCTTTCTTTATAGAGGCGGGCAATGTCTTTGCCGAGAATCACGTAGCTCCGAAAGAACGAAACCCTCGCCCGCGTCACCGTCGAGGGCACCTCGGGCACGTTGAGAAAAATCGGCAGCGAAAAGATGACAGTCCACACAGCGCAGCCCACCGCGATGATGCGGTAAATCAGCCCGTTGTCACCCGAGATACCGAACCAGCCGAAGCCACGATCCGCCACAGCGATCAGGATGAGCGCGATGATGCCGCCGATATAGCCCAATCCCCAGCCGAGCCCGCTGACCCGACCGACGGTGCTTTTCGTGGAGACCTGAATGAGCATGGCGTTGTAGTTGACGCCCGCGATCTCACTGAATACGCTCCCGACCGCCATGAGTGAGATCCCCAGAACGAAGAAGGAGGGCTGGCCCTGCACGAAAAACAGGGATGCCATGGTGAGCACGAGCAATGCCGTCCAGATGGCGAGCCAGAATTTGCGGCGCCCCGAGGCGTCGGCGCGTTGGCCGAGGACGGGGGCAAGTACCGCGATGGCGACACCGGCCAACGCGACCGCGACGCCGAATTGGCTCGAAAGGTTCGCGATACCGGCCGTGAACGCGGCATCCTCCGGAGGCAGGGACGCGATTTCGGGCGGGAGGAATGAGGTGTTTATCAGGTAGAGCGGCACAAAGACGAAGGTCAGCAGCACGCTGTTGAAAGGTTGCGTTGCCCAGTCCCACATGGCCCAGGAGCGTACCTGTCGGCGAGGGATGGGCGCGCCTCCCTGCAGGTCGAGGCCCACTGCGGCGATGGCACCCGTGTTAGCCATGACGGGGACCCTGCGGGAGGACCGCGGGCCGTCGTCTTCGCCCACGGTCTGAGGAGCTTCGTCAGTCATGGTCACACGCTAGTGCCCGGCGGTTGCCAACGTGAGGGTCGGAAGCGAACGCCGTACCGTCCGCAGGAAAAACTCCGGGGCTAGACAGCTTTGTATTCTTTAAGGTTCAGAAAATGGCGTAGTTTAGAAAAAGTGGTATCAAGCCATCGAGTTGATGGCTGCCGCTTCCTGTGTGGCTTCTGACCAGGTCACGTCAATTTTTTCGCCTGGGGGTATGTTCACGTGAGAAATTCTGTGCGCACAGTTGTCGTAGCTGCGCTGATTGCCGCCACCATAGTCGTTCCCGCGGTTCCTGCTGCGGCAGCCGGCAGCCCCGATGTGCAACTCACGCGCGCCGTGGCTCCATCGACCCTGTACGGCGATGCGATTTCGGTGACGCTGTCGGCCCAGCAGACCTCAGGACCGCAGGGCTACAACCTCGCCTTCACCGACATCCTGCCGCCGGGTGTATCAATCGTTTCCAGCACCTACCCGGTGAGTTCACTGGTGCCTCTTTCCGGTGGGCGCACGAAGGTGATCTGGTCGAATGTCGCCGACCTGGCGACGGGCACCGTCGTGCCACTCACCTACACTTTCAGCTTGCCCCCGGGCGCCACTGACGTCGGTGACGTTATCAGTGGGCGTGCTGACGCGTACGCCAACAGCAATCCGCGGGTACTTCCAGCTTTCAACCCCACAACCGGTGCCGTGATTGTCGGAACTTTCAGTGGCACCGACACCGACACCTCGGCCGGCACGCTCGTACCATTCACCCTCGCCAAGTCTGAGCCAAGCCCCGAAACCGAGCTTCTGCGCGGCGTGCA
>NZ_JANLVV010000113.1:0-1331 GCF_031364185.1 Salinibacterium sp.
CCGATAACGACTTCTCGCTCTCCGCTACCCGCTTCACCGCCTCAGCCCGAGCCTCCGGGGTCACACCCAAATACCTGCGTTCCACCATGCGCCAATCCAATCAGTTCAGGAGAACTGTCCGGAAACCACGGGTCACCCCAGGGCCGCCTGCGCGTGTCGGAGCAAAATCTCCTTCATTTGGCGAGGAAATGCAGGCGGCGAGGGAGTGCGCGTGGCGGCGAAAAGCGCTGCGGCAGAAGATACTCGAGCCGACCGCATCAGGCTTCGCAGGAACAGGCGGGCGCATACGAGCCCTCTGGCCGTATCGGCCCCGATGGAGTAGCGTTGGGAGGTCGGCTCAAGACAGTGCGAGTATCGCGCATGGGTTTGTAGTCTTGCGGGCCGGTTTGCTAGCTCCTGCTTCTAGAAAATGCAGGGCTGGTGACAATCACACGAATGTATGTGACGGCCCCGGTCAAAGATCGCCCGGGTTCAGTACGGCATGGCGCGTCTATCCAACGCAGCGTCTATCAAACGCAGTCGGTGCCGTGCCTTCATGCGCTCTGTGTTTGCTCACGCGTGACGTATTCACGCGGGTTAATTCATCACAACACAGAATCCGGAAAGAACTATGCCTAATTTCTCGAAGCCGCCCGCCGGTGTCAAAAAGCCCTATAAGTCAACGCCGTCATCCAGCGCCCGAGGTGGTGCTGCCGGCGCTCCCAAGAAGCGTTGGACCCAGGATGACCGTGCCGCCCGTACCGGCGATCGCCCCACTGGCTCGGCCCGCTCGGCACGCGACGACCGCCGCCCCGACTGGAGCCCACGTGACTCCAAGCCGTCCTACCAGGACCGCCAGGCTCAGGAACGCGGCGCCCGACCTTCATACGGCGACCGCAAGCCTGACCGCCCCTCGTACGGTGACCGTCCCGCCGTCGAGCGTCCTTCGTACGGTGACCGTCCCGGTCGCACCGAGCGTCCGGCGTACAACGCGGACCGCCCGGCGCGTCCCGCGTACAACTCGGACCGAGCAGCCCGCCCGTCATATGGCGACCGCAACGACCGTGCCCCGCGAACGGATCGCCCGGCGTACGGCAACGACCGCCCCGCGAATGATCGTGCTCCGCGCACCGAGCGTCCGGCATACAAGGCGGACCGCCCGGAGCGCCCCGAGTACAACAATGATCGTCCGGCGCGCCCCGCTTATGGCGACCGCAACGACCGCCCGGCGCGCAGCAACGACCGCCCTGCGTACAACGATCGCGCCCCGCGCACCGAGCGTCCGGCATACAACAATGATCGTCCCGCCCGTCCGGCGTATAACGCGGACCGTCCGGCGCGCCCCGCTTATG
>NZ_JANLVV010000144.1:0-13500 GCF_031364185.1 Salinibacterium sp.
GATGGTCGTCAGCTCGTAAATCGTCAGGTCGGTGTCGTCCCAGACCTTCGCGTCGAAGAACCACATCGAGCGGTAATGATCCTCGAAGTAGGCCCGCTCCTCACCCTCACCAGGCACGGGAGCAAGCTGGTAAGGGTCGCCGAACAGCACCACCTGCACCCCGCCGAAGGCCTCGAGCGGGCGCTTGCGGGCCTGCCTCAGCGATCGATCAATCGCATCGAGGAGATCGGCGTTGACCATGGACACCTCGTCGATGACCAGCGTGTCGACGGTGCCGAGCAGTTTGCGCAGCTCGGCGCTCTGCTCGATGTCGTGATCGGCGATGACCCCGATCGGCAGGCGAAACAGCGAGTGGATGGTCTGCCCGCCGACGTTCAGCGCGGCGACCCCGGTGGGCGCACAGATGACGATCTGCTTGGACGTATTGTCTGCGAGATGATTCAGCAGCGTCGACTTGCCTGTTCCGGCGCGACCGGTGATGAACAGGTTCTGCTGCGTCGTCTCGATGGCGTCGAATACCGCCTGCTGCTCGGGGGATAGCTGCAGCTCACTCACCGCTTCACTGTACCCGGGGCATCCGGGGCATGGTGCGAGCCCGAGTGGAGCTGTGCAATTTAGAGCGTGACGCTGTGCAATTTAGGATGGATGTCGTGCGCCGAGTAATCATCACGTGGTCCGTCGTGGCAGCGCTCGTGGTCGGCGCGTTCGCTGGCACTATCGCCATCCTGAACTCCACCCTGTACAGCGCGAGCGGTTTCGTGCAGAGCTACCTCGATGCGCTGGCGAGGAGGGATGCGCCCGGCGCCCTCGAACTGGCGGGATCCGGCGGGCGCAGTACGGCATCCAGGGCGCTACTTGAGTCCAAGGCGATGGGTGGGCTCGACGACATCTCGTTCGTGAGCGAGTCACGCTTTGCTGACGGAGTGCAGCGCGTGACCTTCCGGTACGTTGCCGATGGCACAGCCGGCCAGTCCAGCTTCGAGGTTCGGCGCTCGGGCACCGTCCTGGGCCTGTTCACCACCTGGGAATTCGTGACCGCGCCTTACAGCGTGGTGCAGTTGTCGGTGCTCAACTCACAGGCGTTCACCGCCAACGGCGTCGAGCTTTCAACCCCCGAGCAGGGCACCGCCATCCCCCTCGTCGTCTTCACACCGAGTGTCGTCAAGGTGACGCACGAGTCGACTTTCCTGTCGGCGCGGCCCCTGGTTGTGCTGGCCTCCCAGCCCGCAGCCTCGGTGGTGGCCGCCCTCGATGTGCAACCCAACGCCCGCTTCGTCAGGCAGCTGCAGGGCGAGATCGACGGCGCCCTCGATGAGTGCGTGACGCAGACCGTGCTGCTGCCCACGGGCTGTCCATTCGGGCAACAGATCTCGAACCGCATCGCCTCAGCGCCCGAATGGTCAATCGCCGGCTATCCCGCCGTCTCCCTCGTACCGGGGCGAGACCCCTCGAGCTGGCTGATGCCGCCGACGGATGCCGCGGCCCATCTCACCGTGGACGTGCAGTCGCTCTTCGACGGGTCGACGTCGACCTTCGATGAGGATGTTCCGTTTGCCGTCAGTTACCTCGTGACCTTCCTCGCGGACGACGGACTGCTGATCACCGCCCAGCGCTAACGATTCGGCGGGCTAATGACTGCTGCGGTAACGGTTCGACGGACTAACGATCGCGGCGGGCGCGGCCCGCAAGCATCGCGTTGTACTCCTCGAGTTCCGCATCGCCGTCGCGCTCGGCCTTGCGGTCGTAGCGCTTCGATTCGCGGGCATCGCTTCGCGACCACATAATGGCCACCAGAATGGCGAGAGCGACGGTCGGTATCTCGCCCACACTCCACGCAATTCCGCCGCCCGCCTGCTGGTCCTGTAGCGCCGTGACGCCGGTCTCCCACCCCATGGAGCCGTACCAGTCCGCGATGAGCAGCCCGGTACCGGTCATCAGGGCGAGGCCGAAGAAGGCATGGAAGGCCATCGTCGCTAACAGAATGATGAGCCGGATGGGGTACGGCGGGCGGTTTGGCGATGGATCGACACCGATCAGCGCCTGCACGAAAAGGTATCCCGTGAGCAGGAAGTGCACGACCATCCACTCGTGCCCGATGTGGTTGGTGGTCGCCCAGCTGAACAGTGGTGTGTAGTAGAACACCCACAGGGACGCGGCGAACATGCCCGCGGCCACCAGCGGGTTGCCCAGGATGGCGAACAGCTTCGAGTGCACGAGCAGCAGCAGCCATTCGCGTAGGCCGCGACTGCCATCGGTCCTCTTATGGATGGCCCGAAGCGCGAGCGTGATGGGGGCACCGGGCACGAGCAGCACGGGGATCATCATCCCGAGCGTCATGTGGGCGAGCATGTGCTGCGAGAACAGGAACCGCTCGTAGACGTTCACGCCGCCGTTGGTGATGTAGAACAGCAGCAGCATCCCGGCAATCCAGAGCACCGTGCGATGCCACGGCCAGGCGTCGCCGCGAGCCCGAAGCCTCAGCACGCCGGCGACATAGAAGAATATCGCGAACCCGCAGACGAGTATCCAGATCAGGTCGAAGTTCCATAGGGTGAACAGGCGCTCGACGGTCAGTGGAGGCGGCAGGAGGCTTCCGGTCAGCAGCTCGGCCGGGGTGGGTTCGGCGAGGTCGGCGGCGGTGATCTCCGGCACGGGCGTGGAGGTCCGGGCCAGCGCCGCGGCCACTCCCGACGCGAGACCCATGAACGCCAGCTCGGCCGTGACTACCCACCAGAAGTAGCCCTGTGCAGAGTTGGTGGTCCGCGTCATCCGGCCAATAAAGAAATTGCGCTGCACGGCCCCGAACAGGCCGAGCGCCAGCAGCGACGCCGTCTTGACCAGCACCAGGATTCCGTATGGGCTGAGCAGGTTGCCGATCTCCTGCACCCTGATCTGCGCGTTGAGATAGCCGGATGCCGCCACCACAATGAAGCACACGAGAGCCACCGTGGAGTACCGCGACAGGACGACGGTGATGCGGCCCGTTGGGAGGCTCGGCTTGATGAGCACGATTGTGAGAAGCCCACCCAGCCAGATCGCCGCGAACAGCACGTGCAGGAAAATCGCGCTGGTAGCCGAATCGTGGTCGGCCGTGCCGCCAGTATGACCCTGTAACGACATCGGAACCAGCCCCACCACGGCGAGAAGGGTCACAAACACGAGCACAGTGGCGTGACGCACCGCAAAGCAAAGCACAGTCACGAAGGCCGCCACCAGGGTCGTGGCCAGCCACGCCTGCCCGAGCTCGGTGCCGGTCAGAAAGCCCGCCAGCACATCGCCGAACGCGTTGTCGAGGCGAATGGTCGGCTGCAGCACGGTAAGAAAGGTGAAGAAGGCAGTGGATGCCGCGGCCACGGCCCACAGCGCTGCTGCCCCCGCCGCGACATCCAGAGCCTTCGAGAACTCGGACTTACCGGAGTCAAGCGCGAACAGCGCCAGCACGAGCGCGCCGATCGCCCCCGCAGCACCAATGTTGACGAGCAGCTTGGCTGTCGGCAGCCCATAGCGGGCCACGGCGCCAGGGTCGATCAGCTGGGGAGCGTCGGCGCCGCCGCCGTAGGCGAGCGACACCAGGAGCGCGAGCAACGCCACGAGCAGAAGGGTCGCGGGGCCGGCGATCCGAACAAGACGGGACACTGGATCAGCTTACGTCCGCCTCGCCGGGAGTCTGCCGGGCGCAAGCACCCGCGCGACCCGGCATATCGTCCGTGTTGCACTGGCCCCCTGAAACCACCCGCCTCGCACCGACGATGTGCCGGGTCTCGCGAGAGTGGACTCGGTGGTGGAGGCATTCGAGACGACGAAGGGCGGCACCCTCTCGGATGCCGCCCCTACGTGGTGGTGTAGCTGCTTAGCCCTTTGCCGCGGCCTTGAGCTTGCTTCCGGCGCTGATCTTGACGCCCTTGCTTGCCTTGATCTCGATGGCCTCGCCCGTCTGCGGGTTGCGACCAGTGCGCGCGGCACGATCGGTACGCTCGACCGAAATCCATCCCGGGATGGACACCTTCGTGCCGTCGCCGACCGACGTGGCGAGCACCGAGAAAAGCGAGTCAACAATGCCGCTGACGGCGGCCTGGCTCTGGCCGGAATCTGCGGCAACTGCCGCGATGAACTCTGTACGGTTTAGTGACTTATCAGCCATGGGGTGTCCTCCTCGGACCTGATGCAGTTATCGATGGATCTGGATGCTCCGGACAAAAACCCCGGAACCGCTAGGAATCTACCAGCTTGACTTGGTAATTCCGGGCAATTCGCCCCGGTGCGCCATATCGCGGAAGCGAACTCGGGATACGCCGAACTGGCTGAGGAAACCACGCGGGCGTCCGTCGATGGCGTCACGGCCGCGCACGCGAACGGGTGAGGCGTTGCGCGGAAGCTTCTGCAGGCCGAGGCGTGCCGCTTCGCGCGACTCGTCGGTACCCGCCGGATCGACGAGAGCCTTCTTCAATTCGAGCCGCTTGGTCGCGTAGCGGGCCACGATGACCTTGCGCTGCTCGTTGCGGGCAATCTTGCTCTTCTTGGCCATGGTTAGCGCTCCTCGCGGAATTCGACGTGCTGGCGGATCACCGGGTCGTACTTCTTCAGCACGAGGCGATCGGGATTGTTGCGACGGTTCTTGCGCGTCACGTAGGTGTAGCCGGTTCCAGCGGTGGAACGAAGCTTGATGATCGGTCGTACGTCCTGTGCCTTAGCCATTAGATTTTCTCCCCACGGGCGAGAAGATCCTTGACGACAGCCTCGATGCCGCGAGCGTCGATGACCTTGATGCCTTTGGCAGACAGCTGCAGCGTGACGTTACGGCGAAGCGATGGTACGTAGTACTTCTTCTTCTGGATGTTCGGATCGAAGCGACGCTTCGTGCGTCGGTGCGAATGCGAGATGGCGTGACCGAAGCCGGGAATGGCGCCTGTCACCTGGCATGTTGCTGCCATGGTTCTACTCCTGTTCTGGTTACCGCGGGCACTTCGTTTCCGAAGGGCCCGCCCAAGATCACTTGTCGGCACGCAACGCTGCCATGACAAGCCAACGAACAGCTTGACTGAGTAGGCACCGCAACGCACGTGAGCGGAAGAGTCCGCTCTGCAACCTGCAACACTACGGGGTTGCGGTCTTTTCTGCAATTGAACAGCCCGCGCAGAATCCGAACACATCGACGACGTGGTGGGGCCTGGTGAACCCGTGCTCGGCAGCGACGGAGTTCGCCCACTGCTCCACCGCATCCGCCTCGATCTCAACTGTCAGCCCGCAGTTGCGACAGATCAGGTGGTGATGGTGAGTTCCGGGAGTGCACGCGCGGTACAGGCTCTCACCCTCCTGCTGCAGCGAATCCGCTGCGCCCTCGCTGGCAAGGTCCGCAAGGGCTCGGTACACAGTGGCGAGCCCAATGGATGATCCGCCCCCCCGCAGCGCCGCGTGCAGTTGCTGCGCGCTCACGAAATTCTCCCGGACGCCCAGGGCGTCGCGCACGGCTTCGCGCTGCCAGGTGTGCCGCTTCATACCGCGACTCCTGCTGCCGGGCGGTTCGGCTCGGGCCTGCGCCGCAGGCGGTTGCCGCTGATGCGACCTGCGATGCGGCATCCAAGATAAATAAGGAACGAGATCGTGGTGACGTAAGGGCTGATCGGCAGTGACCCTCCGAGCGCCAACAGGATGCCACCCACCGCGGAGACGAACCCGAACAGCATCGCCAGCAGCGGCACCACCACCGGCGATGACGACACGCGCAGCGCGGCCGCGGCCGGGGTCACCAGCAGCGCCAGCACGAGCAGCGCGCCGATGATCTGCACCGACACTGCCACCATCAGGCCGAGCAGAATCATGAAGACGATCGACAGTGTCCTGGCGGGAACACCGCGCGCCATCGCGACATCCGGGTCGACGCTGTCGAACACCAGGGGGCGCCAGATCACGAGCAGCACCGCGAGCACGACGACGCTGATCGCGACGAGCACTCCGAGCTGCGGGATGTCGACCGAGAGAATCTGGCCGGTAAGAAGTCCAAACCGGTTGCCGCTTCGCCCCGGATACAGGGCCAGGAACAGGATGCCGAGGCCAAGACCAAACGGCATCAACACCCCGATGATGGAGTTTCGATCGCGCGCCCGCGCTCCGAGTATGCCGATGATCGTCGCCGCAATCAGCGAGCCCACGAGCGAGCCAGCGACGACATTCGCACCGAACAGCAGTGCCGCGGCCGCACCCGCAAACGATAGCTCGCTGATGCCATGCACGGCGAAGGCCATGTCGCGCTGCATGACAAACACACCAATCAGGCCGCCCACGATGCCGAGGACCGCCCCCGCGATAAGGGAATTCTGAACGAGCGCGAGTAGGCGCCCGTAGTCTGTGAAGTTGAAGATTGACGACCAGAAGTCTGTCGTCAGCAGCTCTGACGTCAGCAGCTCTGTCCTCAGCAGCTCTGTCCTCAGCAGCTCGGACGTCAGCAGCTCGGACGTCATGCGCCGGCCCCCTCGGAGTGATGGAAGAACTCAGGCACACCGGCGACGAAGACACGATTGCCGCTGCGCATGACCTCGACCGGGGTGCCGTAGAGCTCGCTGAGCACCTCTGACCTGAGCACCTCTTCGGGCGGGCCCGAGGTGAACCGGCCCGCAGCGAGATACAGCACGGTGTCGACCATATCGAGCACCGGGTTGATGTCATGGGTGACGAACACCACCGCGGTACCGCGCTCGTGCAGGCCCTCGTCGATCAGTTCGGCCACGCCGCGCTGGTGGTGAAGGTCGAGACTCGAGAGTGGTTCGTCGCACAGCAGCAACGCGGGGTCACTGGCGAGCGCCTGCCCCACCCGCAGCCGCTGCTGCTCACCGCCCGAGAGCACGCCGACGGGAAGCTCTGCGTACGCGGTGGCTCCGACCGACTCCACGAGGGCGTCGACGTGCTGTCGCGAGCGCTTCGACGGCCACGGCACGCCCCAGCGGTGTCCGTCGAGCCCGAGAGACACCAGGTCACGACCTCTCAGCGCGGTGCCGGCCGGCATTATTCTTTGTTGCGGGATGTAGCCGATCGCCCGGTCGCCGCGGTGTACCGGTCGGCCCTGCAGCAGAATCTCGCCGGAGTCGACAGGCAACTGGCCGAGGATCGCCCGCAGCAGGCTGGTCTTGCCCGAGCCGTTGGCGCCGAGCACCGCCACGAACTCCCCCGGGGCCACGACTAGATCGAGGCCGCTCCACAGCGTACGGCCACCGAGAGACAACCCGGCCTGGCGGATGTCGAGGATGGGAGTCTTCATCACGGCTGCAGGGCCGCCGACAGGGCGTCGAGGTTGTCGCTCATCCACGACACATAGTCTGACCCCTCGGGTAAGGTCTCCGTGAACTGCACCACGGGCACGCCCGCCGCCTCGGCCGTCTGGCGCACTCGCTCGGTCTCGGGGCTCGCGGTCTGGGAGTTGTATGCGAGCACCCTCACCGAACCGCTGGCGAACAGGTCGAGGGTGTCTTCCAGGGCAAGCGGAGGAACATCGTTACCCTCCTCGATCGCCTCAGTGAAGTCACTCGGTGTGAGGTTCTCGAGGCCGACTGCCTCCAGCAGGTACACGGGCACGGGCTCGGTCACCGCGGCGCCAGCGCCCGCGAACTGTCCGGCGAATTCCGCTGCGCGAGTCTCAAGCTTCTCGACCTCCACGATCAGTGTCGCTGAGTTCTCGTCGAAGGTAACGGCGTTCGCCGGGTCTATTTTCCCCAACTCCTCGGCGATGTGCCCGATCACCTGGGTCATGCCTTCCAGCGAATACCAGACATGCTCGTTGAAGCCTTCGACCTGGTCGCCGCCATCTAACCCCGATAAGTCGACGGCGTCGATGACGACGGCAGTGGATCCGGATGCCTCAACCAGGGGTCCCATGAACGGATCGTATCCGCCGCCGTTAGTGATCACGAGATCGGCATCGGCGATGGCGAGCTGGTCGCGAGCCGACGCCTCAAAACTGTGTGGGTCGACCCCGGAGTCACTGATGATGCTGGTCACCGTGCCGAGGTCCCCGACGATGCTCGTGGCGATGTCGCCGTAGACGCTGGTGGACGCGACGATGGCGATGCCGTCGTTCTCCGGCGTGGAGGGCGCGGCACAGCCCCCCAGCACGAGGGATACCGCGGCGACAGCGGTGATTGCGGGGATGGTGCGCTTCATGATGAGCCTTCGATAAATAACGGTAATGAGATTCGTTATCAACAGTACACCCCAAGCTGCGCGGGCACAGCGGCCGGCGCAGCGCGCGTCAGTCGAGCAGCAGTGCCGGCTCCTCAAGCACGCTCGCGAGGTCCGCGACGAACCGGCTCGCGACATCCCCATCCACAATGCGGTGATCGAAACTGGCGCCCACCGTCGTCACAAATCGCGGCAACACCTGGCCGTCGACGACCCACGGCTTCTGCTTGATCGAGCCGAGCGCGACAATCGCCACCTCACCCGGGTTCAGGATGGGCGTTCCGGTATCCATCCCGTATGAGCCGATATTGGTGATCGTGATCGTGCCATTCGCCATCTCGGCCGGCTGCGTTTTGCCGTCCCGAGCCGTGATCGTCAACTGCTCGAGCGCAGACGCAAGGTCTCGCAGCGACAGGTCCTGGGCATCCTTGATATTGGGCACCAGCAGGCCGCGGGGAGTGGCCGCCGCAATGCCGAGATTGACGTAGTGGTGCACCACAATCTCGGTGTCGGTCCAACTGGAGTTGACCGTCGGGTTACGACGCACGGCCCAGATCAGTGCCTTGGCCATGATCAGCAGGGGGCTCACTCGAACCCCGGCGAAGTCCGGAGAGTTCTTCAGCCGCTTGACGAACTCCATGGTCCTGGTGGCGTCGATGTCGGTGAAGATGCTGACATGCGGCGCGCTGAACGCGCTCTGCACCATGGCCGCCGCAATCGCCTTGCGCACGCCCTTCACGGGGATGCGCTCGTCGCGCTCACTGCCCCACTCCGGCGTCTGGATGTTGCGGAACACGCTGGCCTGCGACGCCAGCCTGATGACATCATCCCGCGTGATCTCACCGGCGAGGCCCGTCGGAGTGACCGTTGCGAGGTCGACCCCGAGGTCTTTGGCAAGTTTGCGAATGGGTGGCTTGGCGATGATGACGGATGCCGCGGCGGCGGGCACGCTCGAGGGCCGAGGCGGCGCGGCAGAGGTCACGGGTGGCACAGGCGGCGCCGTTGCGCCGCGCCGGCGGGATCCACCGTGGCCGCTGACCCCGTAGCCGACGAGCACCGCGCCCGACTTCTCCTCCGGCGGCGCAATAGTCGCCGCCGTGTCGGCCACGATCGACTCGCCAGCACCGTCGGGGGGCGTCGATTCGACGCCGTCGGCGCTCACACTATCCGGGGTCGCACCACTCGAATGTGCCCCGCCTGAACCGGCGCCGTTCGAACCCGCTGCGTTCGAACTGACGGAGATGATGGGAGTCCCGACCTCGACGGTCTGCCCCTCCTCGACCAGCAGCGCGGTCACCATGCCGGCAAACGGCGACGGCAATTCGACGAGCGACTTCGCCGTTTCGATTTCGACCAGCACCTGGTTTACTGTCACGGTGTCGCCGGCTTTGACCTTCCACGACACGATTTCGGCCTCGGTAAGACCTTCGCCGACATCCGGGAGTGTGAAATCTGAGTCCGCCATAATCGCTGTGCTCCTGTTCCTGAACGACGTGGCCTAGTAGGCCATCGCCCTGTCTACGGCCTCAAGCACGCGGTCTGCGTCCGGCAGGTAAGTGACCTCAAGTTTGGCCGGAGGAAACGGCGTGTCAAAGCTGGCCACCCGAAGCACGGGGGCTTCGAGGGAATAAAAAGCGCGCTCGGTCACGGTCGCCGCGATCTCGGAGCCCACCGAGACAAACCCCGGTGCTTCCTGCGCGATGACAAGTCTGCCCGTCTTCTGCACCGATTCGATGATGGGGTCGTAGTCGATCGGTGAGAGCGAGCGCAGATCGATGACCTCAACACTCGTGCCTTCCTCGGCCGCGATCTCCGCCGCTCTCAGCAGGACGTTGATCATGGGGCCGTAGCCCAGCAGCGTCACTTCGGACCCTTCGCGCACGACACGGGACTGGTGCAGGTCGCTGCCGCTGGCATCCAGTTCGACCTCCCCCTTCGGCCAATAGCGGCTTTTCGGCTCGAAGAACATCACGGGGTCGTTGCTCGCGATCGCCTCCTGGATCATCCAATAACCATCATGCGGAGTGGATGGGGTGATCACGCGCAGCCCTGGCGTGTGGGCGAAGTACGCCTCCGGGCTCTCCTGGTGATGCTCCACCGCACCGATATGACCGCCGTACGGCACCCGGATCACCACCGGCATGCTCAGCGATCCCTCGTGGCGGGCGGTCATCTTGGCGAGCTGGGAGGTGATCTGGTCAAACCCCGGAAAGATGAATCCGTCGAACTGGATCTCGCACACCGGTCGGTATCCACGCATGGCCAGCCCGATCGCCGTACCGATGATTCCGGACTCGGCCAGCGGTGTGTCGAGCACGCGCTTATCACCGAATTCGGCCTGCAGCCCCTCGGTCACCCGGAATACACCGCCGAGCGGGCCGATGTCCTCACCCATCAACAGCACTTTGTCGTTGTCGATCAGCGCCTGGCGTAGTCCCAGGTTGATGGCCTTGGCAAGACTCAGTGTCTGGATGCTCATGCCTGGCTTCCCGCGGACGTCTCGAACGAGGCCTCGTACGCTTCGAGCCACGCGAGCTGGGCATCCATCACGGGATGCGGCTCTGAATAGACGTTCGCGAACATGCTCGACGCCGGCGGGCTGCCGAGTTCGTGAGTGCGACGCCGGATGTCGGAGGCCGCATCGGCGCCCTCGGCCACAACATCGGCAAAGAACTGGTCTCCCTCCCCGCGTGATCTCAGGTACGTCTCGAACCGACTGATCGGGTCCGCCCTGGTCCAGAATTCGAGCTCGTCGCTGCTACGGTACTTGGTCGGGTCGTCGCTGGTGGTGTGCGCACCCATGCGATAGGTGAGCGCCTCGATGAACCGTGGGCCGGTTCCGCTTCGTGCCGCATCCAGGTTCGCGCGGGTCACGGCGTAACTTGCGAGCACATCGTTTCCGTCGATCTGCACCCCGGGGATGCCGAAGCCACTCGGGCGCAGATAGAGCGGCGTGCGCGACTGCTTTGATACCGGCACCGAGATAGCCCACTGGTTGTTCTGCAGGAAGAAGACCTGCGGGGTCTGGTAGCTGGCCGCGAAGACCAGCGCCTCACTGACATCGCCCTGGCTGGTTGCACCGTCACCGAAATAGACCATCACGGCTTCGTCGCTGTCCAGATCGCCGTTCGCGGTGTTCCCATCGAGTTGGATGCCCATCGCATAGCCCGTTGCGTGCAGGGTCTGCGACCCGATCACGAGCGTGTACAGGTGGAAGTTGTTGTTCTTCTTCGGGTCCCACCCGCCGTGACTGAGGCCGCGCAGCATCTCGATCAGCTTGATGGGATCGACGCCGCGGATCCGGGCAACCGCGTGCTCGCGGTAGGCGGGGAAGAGATGATCCTGGGGCCGGGCGGCGAAGCCCGAACCGACCTGCGCGGCTTCCTGGCCGAGGCTCGGAATCCACATCGCCAGCTCGCCCTGGCGTTGCAGGTTTGCCGCGTCGAGGTCGATCATCCTGATCACCACCATATTGCGGTGGAATTCACGAAGTTGCTCGTCATCAAGATTCTCGATGTAGGGGATGTACTCGGCGGCAGCGTCGCTGTCGACGAGTGTGCCCTCCTGCGAGAGGAGCTGGACCGTCGCGGCGGTGTAAGACATTGCTCTAATCTACTGCGGCGGCTGGCAATGGCCTTTGTTGCAGGTGTACAACCTCGGCGGATGCACTGAGGAGTTTGTCCACAGCCTCGGGCTCGCCAACGCTGACCCGCACGCCCTCAGGGAAGGCGCGCGCCACGATCGAATGCCGCACGAAAACCTCGGCAGCGGCGGCCGTACTCTCTCCTGTGGGCAGCCACACGAAGTTGCCGTGCGGCTGCGGGATCTCCCATCCCTGCCGCACCAGCCCGTCGTGGATGCGAGTTCTCACGTCGTTCAGCCGCGCGACCCGCTCGAGCAATTCGTCTTCGTGCTCCAGCGACACGATTGCCGCCTGCTGGGCGATACCGGTCACTGACAGCGGGATGGCGACCGCCCTGGCGGCATCCATGACGTAGTCGGCGCCGATCGCGTACCCGATCCGCAGGCCGGCAAGGCCATAGGCCTTCGAGAAGGTGCGCAGCAGTACGAGGTTCGGAAACTCGGCGAGAAGCGGCTGGCCCCGGACGGCGGTGGGGTCAGCCACGAACTCGGCGTACGCCTCGTCCAGCACCACCAGCACGGTCGGAGGCACGGCGGCCATGAACGCCGCGAATTCGATCCCGGTCACCACGGTCGACGTGGGATTATTGGGGCTGCAGACGATCACGAGTCGGGTGCGATCGGTGATGGCATCCAGCATCGCCGGGAGGTCGTGCCGGTGGTCGGCTGTGTTGGAAATCTGAATGGATGTCGCGCCCGCCGTCGTGACAAGCCCCGGGTATGCCTCGAAACTGCGCCACGAGTACAGCACCTCGTCTCCCGCGCCCGCCGCCGCGCTGATGAGCTGGGCAAGGACAGATACTGAACCGGCGCCGACCTGCACCTGCTCGGGGGTGACGTCGTGGCGTCGAGCGAGGATCCCCCGCAGGACGGCGGCCGAGGCATCCGGATACCGGTTGATCCCGTCGAGATTCACCTCATCAAGCACAGAGGGCAGTGGGTCGAATGGGTTCTCATTCGACGACAGTTTGAACGCATCGGCGGCCGCTGGTTCGCCCTGCCGGTAGGGCACGAGGGTCTCGATCTCGGGCCTAAGTCGTACTCGCGATGAGGTCACCCCTCCAGCCTAGGCTCGCGTGTCATCGAAGCACACCGGGCGCTCGTTGCGCGACGCATTTCACTGCGTGCGGCTGTCGGTGCTCACCCTGTAGTCGCACACCCCCGTCGTTGCACACCCAGGCGGCGCCCGGGCATAGTTATCGCATGAGACTTCTCGCGCGCCTACTGATCAACGCCGTAGCCCTGTGGCTGACCACCCTGATCGTTGCCGGGGTCACGGTGGTGCCGTTCGCTCCCGGCGGCACGCTGGAGACGGTGCTGACCTACCTTCTGGTTGCGGCGATCTTCGGCATTGTCAACGCCGTCGTCGGCAACCTGATTCGCGTGGTGGCATTTCCCCTCTACATTCTGACCCTGGGTCTGATCTCTCTCATCGTGAATGGGCTGCTGTTGCTTCTCGTGGCCTGGCTGTCGGGGTTGCTCGGGTTTGGGCTGGTAGTCGAAACCTTCTGGTGGGGTGTTCTTGGGGCCCTCGTACTGGGGCTTATCAGCTGGCTCATCGGCATCATCCTGCGGCCGGTGATAGGCAAACGGGATCGTCGCTAACGGGCACCGAACGTCACCAATGGTCAACGTCACCAATGAGCAACGTCACCAATGGATAGCCTCACTAATGAGCACTGACCAGCC